>NZ_JAEVHN010000689.1:0-3175 GCF_016803375.1 Micromonospora sp. 4G55 | reverse complement strand
CCGCCGTCGGGCAGCTGGCGGGCGGCGAGCCAGTCCAGCGCGTGCCGGGCCGCCGGGCGGCCGAGGGCGCCGAGGTCGTCCAGCTCGGCCAGGCGGAAGCAGGTCGCGTCGACGGAGCCGACGGCACCGTCCAGGACGGCCGGCCAGCCGCCGTCGGGCGTCTGCCCGGCCTCGGCGGCGTCGAGCAGCTCGACCGGCACCGGCGCGCCGGTGCGCAGCCGGGAGAGACGGGCGCGGTCCACCGCGTCCCCGTGCGCCACGACGAAGCCGATAGCGGCGTCCATGTCCACCACGGCGGTCACGCTACCTGCGGAAAGGTGATCGCGCCTCGGGGAATCGGCCGAGGCCGGGGCGGGTGAGTGGCCCGCCGCCGGCCCCGGCCGTCGGTCAGTACGCGGGCAGCGAGGGATCGATCTGCTTGATCCAGGAGAGCACACCACCCTGGACGTGCACCGCGTCGCGGAACCCGGCCGCCTTGAGGGCGGCGAGCGCCTCGGCGGAGCGGACGCCGGACTTGCAGTGCAGCACGATCTGCCGGTCCTGCGGCAGCGTCGCCAGCGCCTCGCCGGAGATGATGTCGCCCTTGGGGATCAGCGTGGCGCCGGGGATGCGGACGATCTCGTACTCGGCGGGCTCGCGGACGTCGACCAGGAAGATGTCCTTGCCGGCGTCCTGCCACTCCTTGAGCTCCAGCGCGGTGATGGTGGCGTCGATTACCGCCTCCTGCGCCTCCTCGGAGACCGCGCCGCAGAAGTCCTCGTAGTCCTCCAGCAGGTCGGTGACCGTCGGGTTCTCGCCGCAGAGCACGCAGTTCGGGTCCTTGCGAACCTTGATCTTGCGGTAAGACATCTCCAGGGCGTCGTAGACCATCAGCCGGCCGACCAGCGGCTCGCCGATGCCGGTGAGCAGCTTGATCGCCTCGTTGACCTGGATCGAGCCGATCGACGCGCAGAGCACGCCGAGCACGCCGCCCTCGGCGCAGGACGGGACCATGCCGGGCGGCGGGGGCTCCGGGTAGAGGCAGCGGTAGCAGGGGCCGTGCTCGGCCCAGAACACCGACGCCTGGCCGTCGAAGCGGTAGATCGAACCCCAGACGTACGGCTTGCCGAGCAGCACCGCCGCGTCGTTGACCATGTAGCGGGTGGCGAAGTTGTCGGTGCCGTCGACGATCAGGTCGTACTCGGCGAAGATCTCCCGGACGTTCTCCCGGTCCAGCGCGGTGTTGTGGATTCGCACGTTCACCAGCGGGTTGATCTCGCGGATCGACGCCGCGGCGGACTCCGCCTTCGGGCGGCCGACGTCGGAGACGCCGTGGATGACCTGCCGCTGGAGGTTGGACTCGTCGACGGTGTCGAAGTCGATGATGCCGAGCGTGCCGACGCCGGCCGCGGCGAGGTACAGCAGGGCGGGTGAGCCGAGACCGCCGGCGCCGACACAGAGCACCCGGGCGTTCTTCAGCCGCTTCTGCCCCGCGACCCCGACGTCCGGGATGATCAGGTGGCGCGAGTAGCGGCGGATCTCGTCAACGGTCAGCTCGGCGGCGGGCTCGACGAGCGGGGGCAGCGACACGGTGGACTCCCCGGGATCGGCTGGTGGCGAACCGGGTCATTGTCGCTCGCCGGGGGTCCGGTCGGCCATGAGCAGTGACACGTAGCCCGACATGCGGGAGCGGGAATAACTCAGACACCGGGGACGAGCGCGCCCTCATGGCGCACCCCGTCGACGTACGGCCAGGCGTTGGCGACGCAGCCGTTCAGGCCGTACGTCTGCTGCTGCATGACCGGGGCCGGCTCGCCGGGGCCGGGGCAGGCCTGGTGCTCCTCGCCCAACTCGTGCCCGACCTCGTGGTTGACCACGTACGTCCGGTAGACGGCCAGCGGGGCGCCGTAGTCGGGCACCGCGTCCATCCAGCGGGCCAGGTTGATGATCACCTGGCCGGGCAGCCGGCAGGAGGTGTACCCCTCGGTGATCAACCCGCCCTCGGCGCACAGCCGCTCCGAGGTGGCCGGGGTGGCCAGGTAGACGGTGAAGTCGGCGGCGGCGGCCTCGGGCACCCGCTGCACCCGCAGTTCGCCGGAGGCGATCCAGCTGCGCCGGTCGGCGAGCACCTCGTCCACGGTGTCGGCGAAGACGTCGACGTCCTGCCCGGTGCCCTCCTCGACCGCCACCCGGTAGCGGCGCAGCGGGCCGTCGTACCCGCGCACCGGGGAGCGCCCGTCGGCGGCGGCGAAGCGACCGGAGCCGCTGGTCGGGTACGGGGCGGGCCGGGCGTCCTCGCCGGCGCCGAACGCCTGCGCCCGGGACAGCCCGGCGGACGCGGGTACGGACGGCCCGTCGTCGGACCGGACGAGGGCGACGCCGGTGACGGTCGCGCCGAGCGCCACCAGGCCGAGCAGGGCGGCACGCCGCCGGCGGCGGCGCATCCGGACCAGCCCGGGTCGGTTGTCGTCGGCGGTTCGGTCGGCCGGGTCGGCCGGTTCCGGTTCGCCGCCCTCGGCGAGCGGGGAAAACGGGGTCACCCGATCAGCATGGCAGACTAATCGGGCATATCAGCGCTTTTCCGGTCGGCTACGTGAGTATGTTTCAGATCGCGCGGCGGGGCTCAGACCGGACGGCCGGTGTACCGCCGCCCGTCGAGGTACGGCCACGGGTTCGCGGTGCAGCCGTCCAGGAAAAGCGACTGCTGCTGCATCACCGGCGCCGGCCGGCCCGGCCCCGGGCAGCGCTCGTGGTGGTGCCCCAACTGGTGGCCCACCTCGTGGTTGACCACGTAGGTGCGGTAGAGCGACAACGGCACACCGGCCCGTACGAAGTGCGGCACCGAGGTGCGCCACCGGTCCAGGTTGATGATCACCTTCCCCGGCGCCCGGCACGACGTGTACGGCCGGCCGCCCACCCGGATGTCCACTCCCCCGGCCCGGCACATCCGCCCCGCCGTGGCCGCCGTGGCCAGGTAGATCGTGAAGTCGTACGCCTCGCCCGCCGGCACCCGGCGCAGCCGCAGCAGCCCGCTGTCCACCCAGCTCCCCGGCCCGGCCAGCGCCGCCTGCGCCTCGTCGGAGAAGGCGTGCACGTCCTCACCGGAGCCGTTCTCCACCGCCACCCGGTACCGCTGCACCGGGCCGCCCCGCCCCAGCACCGGCCCGCCCCCGGTCGTCGTACCCGAAACTGCCCC
>NZ_JAEVHN010000688.1:0-3180 GCF_016803375.1 Micromonospora sp. 4G55 | reverse complement strand
CGCCGCCGTCGGCGGGCCGGTCGCCGAGGGCGCCCATCTGGCTGCGCCCCACACCCTGGCCCGCCCGGCCACCCGGGTACGCGCCCAGGTCACCGGCCGAGGTGGCGGGGGGCGGCGGGGTGCAGGCCCAGGTGCGGGGCTGGCGGGCCGCCGGCTGGACCGAGTGGCGGGAGGCCACCGGCCCGGGCGCCGTCTTCGACCGGCCGGTCACCCGGGTCCAGACCCGGGTGCTGCTCACCGTCCGCGACCCCCGCGCCACCGCTTCGGTACGCGCCGTCGAGCTCACCGCCGACACCGTCGCCACCGTGTCGGCTGCCACCGCCGGCGTCATCTACCGGGTCTTCGCCACCCGCGAGGGGTCGGTCGGCGGACAGACCGCCAACGGGCGGATCATCCAGGCCCGGGACCACTTCGTGGCGCTGCCCAGCCGGCGCGGGCTCGCCCCGCTCAACACCGGCGACTACACGGTGCGGGTCTGCACCACCAGCGGCAGCCGCTGCGAGTACGCCCCGGTCTGGGATGTCGGGCCGTGGAACACCCGGGACGACCACTGGAACCCGAGCGCGGTCCGGGAGAACTGGAAGGACCTGCCGCAGGGACGGCCGGAGGCGCAGGCGGCGTACCAGTCGGGCCACCACGGCGGGCGGGACCAGTTCGGGCGCACCGTGCGCAACCCGTCCGGCATCGACCTGGCCGACGGCACGTTCGCCGACGGTCTGCGACTGACCGACAACGCCTGGGTCGACGTGGCGTACCTGTGGACCGGGACCGGACCCCGGGGCGTGGTCGGCGACGGACCGCTCAACGTGCGTACCGGACCCGGCACCGGGTACGGCGTGCGCGGGCTAGCCGCCAGGTACGCCAACGTGCCGATCCAGTGCTACGTCGTCGGGCAGACGGTGACCGGGCCGTACCGCACCACCAACCGGTGGAACCGGCTGGCCGGCGGCCAGTACGTCAGCCACGCGTACCTCTCCGCCGTCTACGGTGGGACCGTGTCGCTCTGCTGACCCGGCTTTGGACCGGCGGGGCTCGGACGTCCCGCCGGTCCGCGCGCTCCACTTGCCCGGCGCAGGTCGGCCGGTCGGGCCGTGCGGTCGGCCCTCCCGTCAGGGCCGCTCGTCGGGGCGGGGTGCGCGGACCATGTCCTGGTAGCGCGGGTGGCTGGCGCCGTAGACGGCGAAGTTCAGCCGGGCGTGGCTGAGGCTGAGGTCGCCGTTCGGGCCGCCGCGCACCTCCTCGGCGTCCGCGTCGGCCTGACCGTCGTCGGTCCAAAAGCAGACCGGACAGGTGCCCCCGCCGGTCCGCGCGGCGCAGCAGGGACAGGCGACCGGTACCCAGAGCTCACCCACGCCGAGCAGCATTCCACACCGGACGGCGCGGCGGCAGGGTCAGCGCTGTCCGCACACCGTGACCACGTCGCCCGGTGCCACTCCGAGCAGGTCCGCCGCCCGGCCGCCGTTCACCGCCAGCGCCAGCAGGCCGGCGGAGTCCACGAACAGCACCAGCGCCCCGGCCGGCGCGTCGGCGAAGGTCCGTCCGCGTACGGCGGCCCGCCCGGCCACCCGCGTGGTGGGGGGGCACTGTGGCCAGCAGGTCGGCCCCGGCGGCGAGCTGGACGTTGCCGAAGTGGTCGACGGTCAGCACCTCGGCGGTGAATCCGTCGGCGTCCCGCCGCAGCACCGGGTCGGGCAGGCGAACCAGGGTGGCCGGGTCCACCGGCGGCCCCGCGTCGGCGGGCGGGGCGCCGAGGGCGAGCCGGGCCGCGACCGGGGCGAAGACGTCCCGACCGTGGAAGGTGCGGGACACCTCCGGGGCCAGCCACTCCGGATTGGTCAGCTCGACGGCCGCGGTGAGCCCGCCCAGGGCCTCGGCGGCGGCCAGCAGCAGGCCGTTGTCCGGCCCGACCAGCAGCCCACCCGGGGTGACCAGCGCGATCCCGCGCCGGGCCGTGCCGACACCCGGATCGACCACGGCGACGTGCACCGCGTACGGCAGGGACGGCACCGTCTGCGCCAGCACCGCCGACCCGCGCCGTACGTCGGCCGCCGGCACCAGGTGGGTCACGTCGACGACGCGTACCGCCGGGGCGATCCGGGCGATCACCCCGTGGCAGGCGGCCACGAACCCGTCGGCGAGGCCGTAGTCGGTGGTCAGCGAGATCCAGGCGGTCGGGGCCATGGTCAGCAGGCTAGCCGGTGCGGGGGTGGCGCTGACCGGAGAACGCCGCTCGGCCGACCGGCCGGTGCCGTCCGGTCACCGCGTTCGGCAGACTGCCGGGGTGACGAAACGCGCTCGTGTCCTCCCGGCCGCCGTGACGATCCTGCTCGCCCTCGGGCTTGCCGCCTGTGGCAGCGACCCCGAGCCCGGCGACCCGTCCTGGGCCAACGGTTCGCCGAAGGCCGTCGCCACCAGCGAGGCGCCCTCGCCCGAGGACCCGGCCGCCCCGACGAACGGCAAGGCGCCCCGTACCCCGTCGGAGAGCCCGTCCACCCCGGCGTTCCGGATGCCGACGAAGGCCGCCGGCACCCCGGGCGCCCGGAAGGTCGTCGACGCCTTCAAGGCGGCCGGCCTGAAGGCCACCAACCTGCGCGACCGGACGGTCGACTGTGGACCGGACGGCGCCGGCATCGGCTGCGCCGAGCTGCTGACCACCGACGCCGTCAAGGTGTACGTCTTCCCCACCGAGGCGAACGCGACCAACCAGATGGACGTCTGGGGTGCGGACGCCTTCCGCAAGGGCGCGGTGGTGCTGAGCTATCTCGGCACGAAGACCGGGGCGGCGGAGCGCAAGCGGTACAACGACGTCCTCGCCAAGCTGGGCTGACCGCCGCAGCGCCGCGGCGACCTCGTCGTCCGTGGCGGTCGCGGCGGCCTGGCGTCGGTGCCGTCGTCTTCAACTTGACTGGCACCCAGCCGACCGCCTCGACCTACATCACCGCCTATCCGGCCGGGCAAGGCCGACCCGCCAGCAGCACTTTGAACCTGACGGCGGGGGAGACGAGGCCAAATCTGGCCATCATCACGGTCGGAGCCGGAGGCAAAGTAGCCCTGTATAACCACGCCGGCTCCACCCACCTGATCGCCGATGTCGTCGGTTGGTTCGCGCGGGGCGCCGATCTCACAGGCCTCTCACCCGCCAGGATCTTGGACACCCGGTCGGGGCTGGGAGCCAGCACG
>NZ_JAEVHN010000687.1:0-3181 GCF_016803375.1 Micromonospora sp. 4G55 | reverse complement strand
GCACGGACGTGGCCGCGACCGGCGACGGCGCGGTCGACGACCCCCGGCTCGACCCGCTGCGGGCCGCCGCCCGCGACAACCGGATCACCCTCGTCGTCGGCGCCGCGGTCCGCCACCCCGACCGCCGCCGGACCATCTCCGCCCTGGTCGCCGACCCGACCGGCGCGATCCGGGTCGGGTACGACAAGCAGCAGCTCTGGGGCGGCGAGCGGGAGCTGTTCGACGCCGGCCGGCGGGGCGCCACCCTGTTGGTCGACGACTGGCGGCTCGGGCTGGGCATCTGCTACGACGGGTGCTTCCCGGAACACGCCCGGGCCGCCGCGGCCGACGGCGCACACGGCTACCTCTGCCCGAGCGGCTACCTCGCCGGGTCGGCGCACCGGCGCGACCTCTACTACGCCGCCCGGGCCCTGGACAACACCATGTACGTCGTCTTCGCCAACGCCGTCGGAGGCGCCGACCCGTGGCGGTTCAACGGTGGCGCGGCGGTCTACGACCCGGAGGGGCGGCCGCTGGTGCGCGGCGCCGACGACGGTGAGGCCGTGCTGGTCGCCACCCTGGACCCGGCCGCCCTCGCGGCGACCCGCTCGGCCCACTCGATGCTCGCCGACCGGCCCGCCGACCAAGGGCTCCCCCCGAACGGCGCTGCCGGCCTGACGGACGTCGCCGACCGCCCGGCCCTGTCGACGGCGACCCCCTCTCCCGTAAGGTGCCCGCGTGCCGCTGCTCCTGCTCGACCTGGACAACACCCTGCTCGACCGGGCGGGTCCGTTCCGCGCCTGGGGTGAACGGTTCCTGGCCAGCATCGGCGCGCCCCACACCGACATCGACTGGCTGCTCTCCATCGACGCCGACGGGCTCACCGACCGGTGGGACGTCGCCGACGCCATCCGCGACCGGTACGCGCTGCGCATCCCCTCCATCGACCTGGTCGAGGAGCTGCACGACGGGGTGGTGGCGAACACCCGCCTCGACCCGCTGGTCGCCTGCGCGCTGCGGATCGCCGACGACGCCGGCTGGGTGCCGGTGGTGGTCACCAACGGCTCGGTCCGCCAGCAGGACGCCAAGATCCGGCAGACCGGGCTGGACCGGTACGTCGCCGACTGGGTGATCTCGGAGGAGGCCGGGGTCAGCAAGCCCAATCCGCGGATCTTCGCGCTGGCCGCCCAGCGGGCCCGGATGCCGCTGCGCGGGGCGTGGGTGGTGGGGGACAGCCCGGAGGCGGACATCGGCGGGGCCGCCGCCGTCGGCCTGCCCAGCGTCTGGCTGCACCGGGGGCGTACCTGGCCGGACAACCGGTTCGCCCCGACCCGCACCGTCGACTCGCTGATCGCGGCCGTCGCCACGGTGCTCGCCGCCTGAGGCCCGGACGGCCCGGGCGGGGTCCGGTAATTCGGTTGCCGCCGGATCGGGGGTCGGTCAGCATGGGGCCGCGCGGGTGCGCAGCCGGGTCGAGCCCGGTCGAGGAGAAGGAGGTCGGTCATGGCCGTCTTTGCAGGGTCGTTCCACCTGCCTCCATCAGCCTCGATCAAGGGATCACCACTTCCGTGCGCGAACACGACCTCCCGGCGCCGCAGCGCCGTGGCCGCGGCAAGAGCCGCTTCGACGACGACGAACCACACTTCCTGAAGCACGGCCGGCACGTCGAGCCGGCCCTCGTCGAGCCCGACGACGAGCCCGAGCCCGAGGACCGCTGGTCCTCCTGGGACGAGGCCGTCCACGGCCCCGAACCTCACCCCGAGTGGCTGGTCACCGAGCTGGCCGCCCGGGACACCGAGCTCGGTGTGCTCAAGACCGGCAAGGAGGCGGACGTCCACCTCGTCCGCCGCGCGGTGCCGGACACCGACCGGTCCTGCCTGCTGGCGGTCAAGCGCTACCGGGACGCCCAGCACCGGCTCTTCCACCGCGATGCCGGCTACCTCGAGGGGCGCCGGGTGCGGCGGTCCCGGGAGAACCGGGCGATGGCCGGGCGTACCGCGTTCGGCCGGCAGATGATTGCCGGGCAGTGGGCCGCGGCCGAGTTCGCCGCCCTCAGCCGGCTCTGGGAGATCGGCGCGGAGTCCGGGCGGATCGCCGTGCCCTACCCGGTCCAGTTGATCGGCACCGAGCTGATGCTGGAGTTCGTCGGCGACGCCGACGAGGGCGCGGCCGCGCCCCGGCTGGCCCAGCTGCGCCCCGAGGCGGGCGAGCTGCGCTCGCTGTGGGAGCAGATGGTGGACGCGCTGGTCGTGCTGGCCCGCGCCGGGTACGCCCACGGCGACCTGTCGCCGTACAACCTGCTGGTGCACCGGGGGCGCCTCGTCATGATCGACCTGCCGCAGGTGGTCGACGTGGTGGCCAACCCGCAGGGGCCGGAGTTCCTGGCCCGGGACGTGAAGGTGGTGGGCGCCTGGTTCGTCGCGCGGGGGCTGCCGACGGCCGAGGTCGACCCGGCCGAGCTGACCGGTCTGCTGCTGCGCGAGGCGGGCATCCGCTGATCCGGGTACGCCCCGGACGGTCACCGGACCGTCCGGGCGTAGCCGCCTCGTCCGCCGGGCGTCGCCACCCGGCGGGCCCGCTCTACTGGAGGTAGCGCTCGACCTCCGGGATCGGGCGCTCGCCCTGGGCTTCCGGGTCGCCGTGCGCCTGCCGGGCCGCCCGGCGGCGGCGCAGCAGGTCCCAGCACTGGTCCAGGGACTCCTCCAACGCGCGCAGCCGCTCGCGCGCCTCGTCGTCGGTGCCGGACTCGTTGGCCTGCGCCGCGGAGCGCAGCCGGTGCTCCTCGTCGACGAGTTCCGAGATCCGGTTCAGGATGGTGGTGTCGTCCATGCCCCTGAGCCTGGCACAGGGCGCCCCGGCGCGCCCGGATTCGCACCCCCCGGACGGCGCCGCGTCGGGGTAGGTTCCCCCACCATGGCCCCTGTCGTTCGCCCGCTGCGACCCGCCGACGTCGCCGGCGTCGCCGAGGTGCTGGCCGCCGCCGCGCCGTACCAGCTGATCACCGAGGAGTGGCTGGGTTGGCGCCTCACCGGCGCGCCGGCCGCCGAGCGGTTCGGTGTGCTGGTCGCCGAGAGCGCCGGGAGAGTGGTCGGCGCGGCGCGGACCGGGCTGCTGCACGAGAGCGCGGATCCGGGGCTGGGCTTCGTCAACCTCTCGGTGCACCCGCAGTGGCGCGGCGGGGGTGCGGGCACCGCCCTGCTCG
>NZ_JAEVHN010000686.1:0-3189 GCF_016803375.1 Micromonospora sp. 4G55 | reverse complement strand
TCACCGTGGCCTGCGGCGGCGCCGAGCCGGCCGTCCCGGCCACCGGCGACGTCTGGCGGATCAACAAGGTCTGCTGGTACGCGGCCGAGGAGGCCGACGCGACCGTGCTGACCACCGTCGACCGGGAGACCGCGGTCCGGGTGACCGTCCCCCGCACGTACGAGCAGCCGTTGCAGTGGATCGCCCCGCTCGCCGACGCCGTGGTCGCCTCGGTCCCCTCCGCCGGCGACACCCCCGCCGGCTGCACCGGCTGACCCCCCGCCCCTCCCCGCGCGCCCCGGGCCCACGCCGGACTCGGGTGCACGTTCTGCGAAAGAGTGGCCATCCGGGCGCGGATGGCCACTCTTTCCGTGTACGAGGGCGGATCTTGACCCGGGCGTGCGCGGGTCAGCGGGAGCCGGCGTCGCGGTGCAGGGCGGTGCGGATGAGGCGGTTGACCAGCTTGGGGTACTCCAGGCCGGAGGCCGCCCACATCCGGGGGAACATCGACGTCGGAGTGAAGCCCGGCATCGTGTTGATCTCGTTGAGGTAGACGTCCAGCTCCGGGGTGACGAAGAAGTCGACCCGGGCCAGGCCGGAGCAGTCCAGCGCGGTGAAGGCCCGGGTGGCGCACTCGCGCACCTGCCGGGTCACCTCGTCCGGCAGCCCGGCGGGGATGTCGTACTCGCAGGCGTCGTCGATGTACTTGGCCTCGAAGTCGTACCAGTCGTGGCCGGAGACCACCCGCACCTCGGCCAGCACGGACGCCTCGGGCGCGCCGCCGGCCTCGCCCTCCAGCACGCCGCACTCGATCTCCCGGCCGACGATCGCACCCTCGACCAGCACCTTGGTGTCGATCTCGCGGGCGGTGGCGACCGCCGCGTCGAGCTGCGCCCAGTCGTCGACCTTGGTGATGCCGAACGACGAGCCGGCCCGGGACGGCTTGACGAAGACCGGCAGGCCGAGCCGCTGCTTGTCCTGCTCGCTGAGCGTCATCCCGTTGCGCAGCACCGCGTACGGGCCGACCGGGATGCCCTCGGCGGCGCAGAGCTTCTTGGTGAACTCCTTGTCCATCGCGGCGGCGGAGGCGAAGACGTTCGCCCCGACGTACGGGATGTCGGCCATCTCCAGCATGCCCTGGATGGTGCCGTCCTCGCCGTACGCGCCGTGCAGCACCGGGAAGACCACGTCCACGTCGGCGAGCGCCCGGGGACCCTCGGTCGGGTCGAGCACCATCAGGCCACCCGCGGTCGGGTCGGCACGGAGCACCACCTCGGCACCGGAGCCGGCGGTGATCTCCGGCAGCTTGCGGTCGCTGATGGCGAGCCGGGCCGGGTCACCGCTGGCCAACACCCACTGCCCCTGGCGGGTGATGCCGACCGGCACCACCTCGAACTCGTCCGGGTCCAGCGCGCCGAGCACGCTGCCGGCGCTGACGCAGGAGATGCCGTGCTCGGGGCTGCGGCCGCCGAAGACGATCGCCACGCGGGTCTTGCCTGGGGTGGTCACTGGGTCACCTCTCGGTACGCGACTGCGGAGCCGCCAGCGGCGCTCACCCGGTCGACCTTACTGTGGGTGGCGGCGCGCCGATGGTGATACCCGCGAGGACGCGTACCTCCCTCGCAAACGGTCACCCGTACCGATACGGAGCGTAGTCGACTCAGTCGGCTCAGTCGCCTCCGACGCTGACGGCGCCGTGCCGGCGGCCGACGGCGATGACCTTCACCCGCTGCCGCCCGGCGCGCACCATGCCCAGCGCCATGAACGCCCCGGCGATCCGGTCGGCGGCCTCGCGGCTGCTCGCGCCGACCACCTGGCGGCGCCGCTCGGGGGCCCTTCGCTCGTCGCGGATCTCGCCCTCCACGGGGCGGACGTCGGTGAGCACCACGAGGAAGCGGGTCATCGCCGCTCCCTCCGGTGTCCGGTCACGGTCATCCCGAAGTCCTCCCGGTGGACGGTCGCGGGCGCACGTGGCGATCGGGTACGGGGGAGTAAACCCGATCGCCACGCGCCCCATCCCCTCCGGTCGCTCACCACCGCCGTCGCCACGACAACCGCTGGTGAGGACGCCATCACAGATTGACAGGTGGACACGCGTGAATGCAACTCTCATCGACGTTCTCTCATGCACACGTTCCCGGAAAGATATGTCACCATCGACGTATGGCTCCGAAGACCGCCCGGGCCCGCCGGCTGGGCATCGCCCTGCGCACCCACCGCGAGGCCGCCGGCCTGACCCTCGAGGCCGCCGCCGACGAGATCAACAGCACCCGCAGCACCCTGTCCCGCTACGAGAACGCCCAGACGCTGGTCAGCCCGGCCACCGTGCGCGCGCTGCTCAGCCTCTACGGCGTCGGGTCGGACGACATCGCGGCGGCGGTGCAGCTGGCCAAGGACACCCGCAAGCCCGGCTGGTGGGTGCCGTACTCACACCTGCTGGACAAACGCACCATCGACTTCATCGCCCTGGAGGCGGAGGCGACCGGCATCGCCAACTTCGAGCCCTCCGTGGTGCCCGGCCTGTTGCAGACCGCCGACTACATCCGGGGCGTGATGCGCGGCGGGCCGCACACCCTCGGCGACGACCAGGTCGAGCAGCGGGTGCAGCTCCGGCTGGACCGGCAGCAGCGGATCACCGCCGACGACCCACCCATCTTCGACGCGATCATCGACGAGGGCGCGCTGCTGCGCCCGGTCGGTGACCGCTCGGTGATGGAGCGGCAGCTGCACCACCTGCTCAAGATGGCCGAGCTGCCCAACGTCACGGTGCAGGTCATCCCGCTGGCGGCGGGCTACCACCGGGGCACCCGCGGCTCGCTGCACATCCTCGAGTTCGCCGACCCCGAGGACCCGATCATCGCCTCGGTGGAGACGGTCGCCGGGCAGATGGTCCTCGACCGGCCGGGCGACCTGCGTACCTGCACCAAGATCATGGAACACCTGCGGACCGTCGCGCTCAGCCCGACGGACAGCCGCGACCAGCTCCTGCAACTGTTGAAGGGACGGTAGGACCATGACACCGACGATCAGCGCGGCGCTGGCGACGGCCAGCTGGCGCAAGAGCACATACAGCGGGGACCAGGGCGCCTGCGTGGAGCTGGCGACCGTGCCGGACCTGGTCGCGGTCCGCGACTCGAAGGACCCGGCCGGCCCGGTGCTGCTCTTCCCCCCCGGCCGCCTGGGCCGCGTTCGCCACCGCCCCACCGCGCC
>NZ_JAEVHN010000685.1:0-3201 GCF_016803375.1 Micromonospora sp. 4G55 | reverse complement strand
GCCGAGCCGACCGCGGCGACGATCGGCGCGGTGACCGTGCCCAGCGTGGCCAGCTTGGTCACCTCGCCCGGAGCGCCGGTCGCGCCGAGCAGCGCCAGCGTCTCGGTCAGCTTGCCGTCGAAGGCGGCGGCGATGCTCTCCGCGCCACTGGCGAGCAGCAGGGTGCCGGCGAGGCCGCTGGTGGCGTCCTGCTCTCCGGTCTGGCTGTGCACGCCGATCACGATCGCGTCGACGGCAAGCTCGGCGGGGTCGGTGTCGACCAGGCTCAGGGTGGTGCTGGGCGATGTCACTGAAGCTACTCCGGGCGGGCCGGGCCGGTCGCGTCGTCGCGTACCGGCGATGAAGGTCTCCGGCGGCAACCTACCCGCCGGAAGCTTGGCTGTCCCGCCGATGGCTGTCGCGGCGGGTCCCGCCGATGCTAACCAGCGGCGGGTACCCCGGTAAGTTGCCACCCATGACGGACGTGACCTCCGACGCCGCCGCGACCCGGCTGCGCCGTTCCCCGCTGCACGAGCGGCACACCGCTCTCGGTGCCAAGTTCGCCCCCTTCGGGGGTTGGGAGATGCCGCTGGAGTACGCCGGCGGCGGCGTGCTGAAGGAACACACGGCGGTGCGGACCGCCGTGGGCGTCTTCGACGTCTCCCACCTGGGCAAGGCGCGGGTCACCGGGCCGGGTGCGGCGGACTTTGTCAACGCCTGCCTCAGCAACGACCTGGGCCGCATCGGCCCGGGCCGGGCGCAGTACACGCTCTGCTGCGACGACGCGACCGGCGGCGTGGTGGACGACATCATCGCCTACCTGCACGCCGACGACCACGTCTTCCTCATCCCGAACGCGGCGAACACCGCCGAGGTGGTACGCCGGCTGCGCGCCGCCGCGCCGGCCGGGATCACCGTCACCGACGAGCACGAGGCGTACGCGGTGCTGGCCGTGCAGGGCCCCCGCTCGGCGGAGCTGCTCGGCGGGCTGGGCCTGCCGGTGGAGCACGGCTACATGAGCTTCTCCGCCGCAGCCCTGGCCGGAGTGGAGCTGACCGTCTGCCGCACCGGCTACACCGGTGAGTTGGGCTACGAGCTGGTGGTGCCGGCCGAGCACGCCGTCGCGGTCTGGGACGCGCTGTTCGCCGCCGGGAAAGCGTACGAGCTGCGGGCCTGCGGGCTGGCCGCCCGGGACACGCTGCGCACCGAGATGGGCTACCCGCTGCACGGGCAGGACCTGTCGCTGGAGATCACGCCGGTGCAGGCCCGCTCCGGCTGGGCGGTCGGCTGGGACAAGCCGGCGTTCTGGGGCCGCGACGCGCTGCTCGCCGAGAAGGCCACCGGCCCGCGGCGTACGCTGCGCGGCCTGGCGGCCGTCGACCGGGCCATCCCGCGCCCCGGCATGACCGTGTACGCCGGGGACACCGAGCTCGGCACGATCACCAGCGGCACGTTCTCGCCCACCAAGAAGCAGGGCATCGCCCTGGCCCTGCTCGACACCGAGGCCAAGCTCGCCGACGGCGACCTCGTCGAGGTCGACATCCGCGGCCGCCGCGCCCAGATGCGCGTCACCCGACCCCCCTTCGTGACCCCCTCGGTCAAGTAACCCCCGACGCCGGGCTTGTTGATCAAGAAGTTGCGTCGATCCGAGCACCGGATCCGACGCAAACTTCTTGATCAACGGGGGCAGGGGCAGGCGGGCCGGTGGGCGGGGTCAGGCGGTGGGGGGTTCGCCGGCGTCGAGGACCGCCTGGGTCCAGCCGCCCTCGATGACGCCGGTGCCGTCCAGGAGGGCCCAGTCGACGACGTCGGTGGCCTCGACCACGACGGGGGAGCCGATCCGGACGGTGGGGTCGGTGTTGGCGTCGCTGGCGCTGGCGCCGACGAGCCGCTCCGGCACCTCCCACGAGGTCACCCCGGCCCAGACGAACTCGGGGCCCTCGTCGCCGGGCAGGCCGTACTTGACCACGAGCTGCGACTCGGGCGGCAGCGTGCCGGCGAGGAACCGGGCCCGGATGTCGTCCAGCCCGGCCCGGGCGGTGGCGATCGCCTTGCTCATCGCGTCACCGGGCCGGGCGTAGCGGACGTCGGGCTGGATGCCGGAGAAGAGCGTCGCGCAGGCCGCGGCGAAGTACTTCCCGGGCGGACCCGGGTGCCCGGGCGGCGGGCGCAGGCTGAGGAACGAGTCGGCCTCCGGGTCGGTGGCCGGGTCCAGCTCCAGCCGCAGCAGCACCGGGGCCGTCGCGCCGTGCTGCTCCGGGTTGCCGTACGCCACCGCGATGTCGTGCCCGGTCACCGTGGCCAGCACGGGCAGCTGCACGAACGCCGGCACCTCCTCGCCGGCCAGCCCGTCGGTCCAGTCCCGCAGCAGCCGCCGGGCGGCCCCGGTCATCACCGCGCCCCAGGCCCGGGTGAGGTGGTCCGGCACGCCCTGGGTCTGCAACTCCAGCAGGCCGAACCGGCGCAGCCCCTTGGTGGTGAACCAGAGCCCCTCCGCGTCGGAGGAGTAGGGCACCAGCACCCAGTCGACCAGGCGTACCCGGCCCTCGGCGTCCGGCAGCGAGCGCAGCGCGGCCGCCGGGTCGAGGAACTGCAACCCGAACACGTCCACCACGTCGCCGTCGACGGACTCGGCGACCGCGGCGGCCACCGCGCGGGCCGCCCACTCGTGCGCCGGCGGCCAGCCCGGCCGGTACTCGGCCTGCACCACCACCAGGTGGCTGGCCGCGGCCAGCCGGCCGAGCTGCGCCTCGGTGGCGCCGAACGCGGTGAGCAGGTCCGGCGGCAGCTGCGGGAACTCGTCGATCGACCGGGTGTCCACCGTCATCAGCGGGCTGTCCAGCATCTGCGTCGCCAGCCCGTGCACCGGCTCGGCCAGCCGGCCCTCCAGCGCCCGCACCGCCGTCTTCGGGCTCACCCGGGGCAGCCCCGCCATCGGCACCAGGTACGTCGCGCTCAGCGACTCCGGCACCGGGATGGGGAGGAAGTCGTCCGTGATGAGCAAGTCGTCCCCCGGAAGGCCGTGCCGGTGCTGTCGGGGCAAACGCTACCCGCCGCCCGGTGCCGCGTTCAGCCGGACAGCACCAGTCCCAGGTAGACCAGCGTGGTGACCACCTCGACGGCGGCGCCGAGCACGTCGCCGGTGACGCCGCCGAGCCGGCGTACCACGTGGCGCAGCAGCCCGACCGCGACGGCGAGCGCCGCCGCGACGGCGAGCGGCCC
>NZ_JAEVHN010000684.1:0-3208 GCF_016803375.1 Micromonospora sp. 4G55 | reverse complement strand
GGTCATAGAGTTTCGTTTGCGGGACTGCGGCGCAACTGTCGACGCGCGTGTCGTCGCCGTTCCCGACCAGCGGAATCACCTGCCACGCCCGGCCGGCCGCGGTACGGAGCTGGGGCATCTGTCGCCTCCGAGGCGTGTCGAGGGACCGGTCATAGAGTTTCGTTTGCGGGACTGCGGCGCAACTGTCGACGCGCGTGTCGTCGCCGTTCCCGACCAGCGGAATCACCTGCCACGCCCGGCCGGCCGGGTGCGGTACCGTCCGGTCATGATCAAGGTGCGGCGGGCCGGACCCGGTGACGCGGCGGAGATCGTCCGGCTGCGCGGGGTGATGCTGGCGTCGATGGACGGGGCGGAGCCGCCGCCCGGGCCGTGGCAGCCGGCCGCCCGGGAGGTGCTGCGCGAGCGGCTCGCCGACCCGGCGGACCTGATGGCCGTCTTCGTGGTGGACGCCCCCGACCGACCCGGCGTGCTCGCCGCCTGCGCGACCGGCACCATCGAGTGTCGCCTGGGCGGGCCGGGCAACCCCAGTGGACTGACCGGCTACGTCTTCAACGTGGTCACCGACCCGGGGTGCCGGCGGCGCGGCTACTCCCGGGCCTGCCTGACGGGCCTGCTCGACTGGTACCGGGACCGTGGCGTAGTGAAGATCGATCTGCGGGCGTCGGTGGCCGGCGAGGCGCTCTACCGCTCGCTCGGCTTCCGGGACACCCTTGGCCCCACCCTGCGCCTGAGCCTGCCCGCGTCCTGAGGAGTCGCCGTGTTCGCCCTGCCGTTGACCGGTTCCGCCGAGCTGCGCCCGCTGTCGCCCTGGTGCGCGGAGGAGTTCCTGGCCCACCTCGACCGGGCCCGGCAGCACATCACGCCCTGGGTCGGCGCCTCCTTCGTGGCGACCGACCTCGACTCGGCCCGGACCGTGCTGCGTCGCTACGCCGACCTGTGGGCGCGCGACGCCGGCGGCATCTGGGGCATCTGGGACGACGGGGTCCTGGTCGGCGGGGTGATGTTCGTGTCGTTCGACGCGGCGCTCGGCGTCTGCGAGGCGGGCTGCTGGCTGGAGCCGGCGGCCGAGGGTCGGGGGCTGGTCACTCGCGCGGTCGGCCGGATCGTCGACTGGGCGGTGGGCGAGCGGGGCATCCAGCGGGTGGAGTGGCGTACCAACGCCACCAACACGCGCAGCATCGCCGTGGCCCGGCGGCTCGGCATGCGCCGGGACGGCACGCTGCGGCAGCTCTACCCGGGCCCGGCGGGCCGGATCGACATCGAGGTCTGGTCGGTGCTCGCCGACGAGTGGCGCTCGCCGGCCTCGACCCCGGTCCGTCCGCTGCGCGATTCCCGACCGGTCGGGTCTGCTCCGGGTGAGGCCCCGGGCGGCCGGGACGCCGCGACGGAGGCCGGCCCGCAGCGGTGGCGGTGCCGGACCGGCACCGCCACCGGGTCAGGCGTCGCCGCTCAGCTGTCGGCGTAGCGGCGGGCGGCGGCCAGCGCGGCCCGGACCTGCTCCGCGTTCCTCGCGGCGGGCCGCTCCCAGTCGTTCGGGTCGGCCGAGTAGAGGCCGGCGTACGCGGCGGTGTCCCGCTGGAACCGCCAGCCCTCGGCCAGCGGCGACGTCCACGGCGTCGTACCCGAGCGAGTCGAGGAACGCGGTCACCGCGGCCTTGGCGCCGGCGTCGTCGCCGGCGATCGGCAGCGCGCTGCGGTCGGCGGCCCCCGCCGGGCGGGCCAGGGCGCGCAGGTGCGCGAAGTAGATGTTGTTGAAGGCCTTGACCACGCGGGACTCCGGCAGGTGCGCCTGGAGCAGCTCACTGGTGGTCGTCGACTCGTCGTCCAGCTCCGGGAAGTGCCCGTCCCGCTCCGGGTAGTAGTTGTTGGTGTCGATGACCGTCTTGCCGGCCAGCGGCGCGGCGGGCACCTCGCGGTAGGCCCGCAGCGGAATGGTGACCACGACCAGGGCCCCCGCCGCGGCGGCCTCGGCCGGTGTGGCCGCCTGGGCCCGCGGGCCCAGCTCCGCCACCAGGTCCTTCAGCGTCTCCGGTCCGCGCGAGTTGCTGAGCACCACGTCGTGACCGGCGGCCACCGCCAGCCGGGCCACGGTGCCACCGATGTTGCCGCTGCCGATCAGTCCCACAGTTGTCATGTCCGTTGCCAACTCCGGTGTGGACGTCGGCATTCCCCACCACCGTGCTTGGTTATCCGGCCGGCGGCGCGCACGGATCGCCCCGTGGAGGAATCCTTCATCATCGATCGCATCACTGGCAATGGTTTGTATCGCTAAGTATCTATCTGCACCTGCCGCGCAATCGGTGATCTTCCGACCCGCACCGATCAATTGATATCTATCTCACACCACCACTTCCCACCCCCAGGAGTGCGACGTGCGGAGATCCCGTTTCGTGACCCTCGCCCTGAGCCTCGCCGCGTCCCTCGGCGTCACGCTCGGCATCGCGGTGCCCGCCCAGGCATCCCCCAGCGACCAGTACGTCGCCCTCGGCGACTCGTACGCATCCGGCGTCGGCGCCGGGAACTACACCGCCGAGAGCGGTTCCTGTCAGCGCAGCACCAGCGCGTACCCGGCGCTGTACAACACCAACATCAAGCCCGCCTCGTACCGCTCGGTGGCCTGCTCCGGGGCGACCACCACCAGCGTGACCAACACCCAGCTCCCCGCCCTCTCGGCGAGCACCACGCTGGTCAGTGTCACCGTCGGCGGCAACGACGTCGGCTTCTCCAGCATCATGACCACCTGCGTGCTGCAGGGTGAGACGCAGTGCGTGGCCGCGGTGCAGGCCGCCGAGGACAAGGCCCGGGCGCAGCTGGCCGGCCTGCTGGCCACCGTCTACAACGGCATTCGCAGCCGGGCCCCGTCGGCCCGGGTGGTGGTCGTCGGCTACCCGGTCTTCTACCAGCTCGGCACGTTCTGCGTCGGGCTCAGCGCCACCTCCCGCGCGAAGATCAATGAGGGCATCAACCTGGTCGACGACATCACCCGCAGCGCCGCGGCCGCCGCCGGCTTCACCTTCGCCGACGTCCGGTCGATCTTCGTCGGGCACCAGCTGTGCAGCTACGGGGAGAAGTGGCTGCACGCGTTGAACTACACCAACATCGGCATCTCGTACCACCCGACGGCGGCCGGTCAGTCCGGCGGCTACTACCCGGTGTTCCGCTCGGCGGCCGGCTGACCCGCCACCGCCGCCCCCCGGCGCGCCGCGCC
>NZ_JAEVHN010000683.1:0-3208 GCF_016803375.1 Micromonospora sp. 4G55 | reverse complement strand
GGCCGCGGCGCTGCTGCTGCTCGCCGTCGCGCTGCCGGCGGCGCTGCGCCTCGCCGCGGCGCTGCTCGGCGCGGGCAGCGTGTTCACCCTGCTCTCCGCGGTGGTGACGTGCAGCACGGGCTGTCCGCTACCGCCGTTCGAGGCGGCGACGGTGGCGGACCTGGTGCACGGCGGGTCGAGCATCGCGGGGGTCGCGGCGGTGGTCTTCGCGATGCTCGCGCTGGCCCGGTCCCCGGCGGCGACGCCCGCGGTGCGTCGGATCTCGGCCCTGGGCGGGGCGCTGGCGCTGCCGCTGTCCGGCGCGATCGCGCTGGCCATGCTGGTCGCGGGGCGGGGCGGGTTGGTGGGCGGCCTGGAGCGGGTGCTGCTGGCGGTGACCTTCGGCTGGGGCCTGGCGGCGGCGACGGCGCTGGGCCTGCGCCGCGACCCGACCGTGACGAAGCGGTCACCGGACGGCAAACGCGCCCTGTAAGGAGCCTCACGGCCTTCGGTCCTTCCCGTTGCGCGGTGGCCGGGAGTAGCGTCGCCAGGCGATGACCAATGTCTGGCACCTCACCGTGCGCCTGTACGTCGATCTCCGACTGCAGGCCAGCGGCGTCTGTCCGGCGCGGCCCGCTCTCTGACGCCGCCCGTACCGACCTCCGACAGACCTTGGACGCATCCTCATGGCTTCCGCCCTGCGCAAGATTCCCTTTTCCGCACAGATCCTGCTCGGCCTCGTCCTCGGCGTGGCGCTGGGCTTCCTCGCCCGCGCCAATGACCTGAGCTGGCTGGCCAGCACCCTCGACACCGTCGGCGGCCTCTTCGTCCAGCTGCTCAAGCTGGCCGTCCCGCCGCTGGTCTTCACCGCCATCGTGGTCAGCGTGGTCAGCCTGCGCGGCGTGGCCAACGCCGCCCGGCTGGCCCTCAAGACGCTGCTCTGGTTCGGCGCCACCGCGCTGATCGCGGTCGGTATCGGCATCGGCCTCGGCCTGCTGACCGACCCGGGTCGCGGCGTCTCGCTCGACATCGGCGCGGCGAGCGCCCCGAAGAAGACCGGCTCCTGGACCGACTTCCTCACCGGCATCGTGCCGACCAACCCGGTCGGCGCGTTCGTCGAGGGCAACGTGCTCCAGATCGTCTTCCTCGCCCTGGTGGTGGGTGCCGCCGCGCTGCTCGTCGGCCAGGCCGCCGAACCGTTCGTGGCGCTCAACCGCTCGCTGCTGGAGATCGTGCAGAAGGCGCTCTGGTGGGTGATCCGGCTCGCCCCGATCGGCACCCTCGGCCTGATCGGCAACGCCGTCGCCTCGTACGGCTGGGACCTGATCGCCCCGCTCGCGAAGTTCACCACCGCCGTCTACGTCGGCTGCGCGATCGTGCTGTTCGTGGTCTACCCGCTGCTGCTGGTGGCGGCCGGCCGGCTCAACCCGCTGCGCTTCTTCGCCGGCGCCTGGCCCGCCATCGAGCTGGCCTTCGTCTCCCGCTCCTCGGTGGGCACCATGCCGGTGACCCAGCGTTCCGTTGAGCGCCTCGGCGTCCCCCGCGAGTACGCCTCGTTCGCGGTGCCGTTCGGCGCCACCACGAAGATGGACGGCTGCGCCGCGATCTACCCGGCCCTGGCGGCGATCTTCGTCGCGCAGGTCTTCGGGGTGGACCTGGGCGTCACCGACTACCTGCTGATCGCCTTCGTCTCGGTGGTCGGCTCGGCGGCCACCGCCGGCCTGACCGGCGCGATCGTGATGCTCACCCTGACCCTGAGCACGCTGGGCCTGCCGCTGGCCGGCGCCGGTCTGCTGCTGGCCATCGACCCGATCCTGGACATGATCCGCACCGCCACCAACGTGGCCGGGCAGGCGCTGGTGCCGACCATCGTCGCCGCGCGGGAGGGCACCCTGGACCGGGCCGCGTACGACTCCGCCGGCCGGCGTGACCTGGTCGACGCCGACGAGCAGCGACCGGCCCGCTCCGACGAGCTGGCGCCGGTTCCCGCCTGAGTCGCCCTTCGGGTGCGTTTCCGGTCGCTCCGGTGACCGGAACGCACCGAACCACGTGGACGGCCGCCGCATCCAGCGGACGTCGGCTCCGCACGCACCACCGGTCGCGCCGGGCCTTCCCCGGCGGGTCGTGTCCGTCGCCTCTCCCGGAGGATCACCTCATGAGTGCCCTGTTCACCCCGCTGACCCTGCGCGCGGTCACCCTGCCCAACCGGGTCGCCCTCGCCTCGATGTGCCAGTACAGCGCCGGCCCGGACGGCCTGCCCACCGACTGGCACCGGATCCACCTCGGCTCCCGGGCCGTCGGCGGCGCCGGCCTGATCCTCACCGAGGCCACCGCCGTCGTGCCCGAGGGGCGGATCAGCCCGCAGGACACCGGCCTCTGGTCCGACGCGCACGTCGACGCCTGGCGTCCGATCACCGGGTTCGTCGCCGCCCAGGGCGCGGTGCCGGCGGTGCAGCTCGCGCACGCCGGGTTCAAGGCGTCGACGTACCGGCCGTGGGCCGAGCGACGCGGCGGCGTGCCGGACGCCGAGGGCGGCTGGACCCCGGTCGGCCCCGGCGCCGAGCCGTTCCTCCCCGACTACCGCGACGCCGACGGCGCTCGACGAGGCCGGGATCGCCCCGCGTGGTGTCCGCCTTCGCCACCGCCGCCGGCCGGGCGGTGGACGCCGGCTTCGGCGCGGTGGAGATCCACGCCGCGCACGGCTACCTGCTGCACGAGTTCCTGTCCCCGCTGACCAACCACCGCACCGACGGCTACGGCGGCGACCGGACCGCCCGGATGCGGCTCACCCTGGAGGTGGCTCGCGCGGTGCGCGCCGCCGTCGGCGAGCGGATGCCGGTGCTGACCCGGATCTCGGCCACCGACTGGATCGAGGGCGGCTGGACCGTCGAGGACAGCGTCGTGCTCGCCGGTGAACTCGCCGCCGCCGGGGTCGACCTGGTCGACGCCTCCTCCGGCGGCGCGGCGGCCCGGGCCAGCATCCCGGTCGGGCCCGGCTACCAGGTGCCCCTCGCCGCGCGGATCCGCCGCGAGGCCGGGGTGCTCACCGGCGCGGTCGGCCTGATCGTCGAGCCGGAGCAGGCCGAGCAGATCGTTGCCGGCGGCGAGGCCGACCTGGTGCTGCTCGGCCGGGAACTGCTCCGGGACCCGTACTGGCCGCGCCGCGCCGCCGCCAAGCTCGGCGCCCACCCCGGCTGGCCCGACCAGTACGCCCGCGCCTTCTGACCGT
>NZ_JAEVHN010000682.1:0-3232 GCF_016803375.1 Micromonospora sp. 4G55 | reverse complement strand
GGGGGCGTACCCGGGTGCCGTGCCGGCCGGCGGTGACGACCAGGCCCCGCTGGCGCAGCTCCTGATAGGCCCGGGCGACGGTGGCCGGACTGACCCCCAGCTCGGTGGCGAGCGCCCGGACGGCGGGCAGCGGACCACCCGGGGCCAGCGCATCGGCCCGGATGCCGGATTCCACGCTCGCCGAAATGGCGGCCGACGTGCTGCCACTGATCTGATAACGTACTGCCACAGTTTGAAGATTGTACTAGAACAAAGGTGGGATGTCGCATGTACGCCCCGACCCCGCGCACCACGGCCTGCCGCTCCCGCGACCGGATGAGCTACGACCCGACCGCCGTGCACGCGGTGCTCGACGAGGCGTACCACTGCGTGCTCGGGTTCACCGTCGACGGCGAGCCCCGGCTGCTGCCCACCCTGCACGTGCGGATCGGCGACACCCTCTACCTGCACGGCTCCACCGGCAGCCGGCCGCTGCTCACCGCCCGCGGCGACGACGGGCTGCGGGTCTGCGTCACCGTCACCCTGCTCGACGGGCTGGTCTACGCCCGCTCGCAGTTCCACCACAGCGCCAACTACCGGTCGGTGGTCGCGCACGGCACCGCCCACCTGGTCACCGACGACGCCGAGAAGTCACGGATGCTGACCGCCCTGGTGGAGAAGGTCGCCGCCGGTCGCAGCGCCGACAGCCGCCCGCCGAGCCGCCGGGAGCTGGCCGAGACGGCCGTGCTGGCGCTGCCGCTGCGCGAGGTGTCGCTGCGGTCCCGCACCGGTGGGGTCCGCGACGACCCCGCCGACCTCGACCTGCCGTACTGGGCCGGGGTGGTGCCGCTGCGGTTGACCGCCGGGCTGCCGGAACCGGACGCGGGCGTCACCGCGCCGGTGCCGGCGGGACTGCGCAGTGCCGGGTCGCCGTGGCGGGAGGCGGCGATCCTGCGGGGCGAGCACGTGCTGCTGGAACCGCTGGACCTGGCCCACGCCGACGAGCTCTTCACCGCCACCGCCGAACCGGAGGTCTGGGCGCACCTGACCCACCTGCTGCCCACCGACCCGGCCGCCATGAGGGAGATCGTCGCGGGCGCGCTGGCCGCCGGGCACCGGGGCGAACGGGTGCCCTGGGTACAGCGCTGCGCGCGGACGGGCGCGGTGGTCGGCACCACCTCGTACTACGACATCGACCCCGAGCGGCGGGCGGTCGCCATCGGCCACACCTGGCTCGGCCGGCCCTGGTGGCGCAGCGGGATCAACACCGAGGCCAAGCTGCTGCTGCTCGGCCGCGCCTTCGACCAGCTCGGCGCGGTCCGGGTGGCGTGGCACACCGACATCCGCAACACCCGCTCGCAGGCGGCGATCGAGCGCCTGGGCGCCACCCGGGAGGGCGTGCTGCGGATGCACCGGCAGCGCCCGGACGGCTCCTGGCGGGACACCGTGCAGTACGCGATGACCGTCGAGGAGTGGCCGAACGCACAGGCCAGGCTGCGGGAAAGGCTTCGCCGTACGGCACCCGTGGCGTGATGATGGCGGGCGTGCTGGGCATCACCGACATCTGGACGTACGTGCTGGGGACCGTGGCGATCATTCTGCTGCCGGGGCCGAACTCGCTCTTCGTGCTCTCCACCGCCGCGAAGCGGGGTGTGGGGGCCGGCTACCGGGCGGCGGGTGGGGTGTTCGTCGGCGACGGGGTGCTGATGTTCCTCTCCGCCGCCGGGGTGGCGTCGCTGCTCAAGGCGTACCCGCCGCTCTTCCTGGTGATCAAGTACGCGGGTGCGGCGTACCTCGGGTATGTCGGGCTGACGATGCTGCGCGGCGCCTGGCGGCGCTGGCGCGACCGCAACGACCCGGCGGCGCCGCGGCTGATCGACGCCGCGGAGCCGGCGGCGATGCGCAGCCCGTTCCGCAAGGCGTTGGTGATCAGCCTGCTCAACCCGAAGGCGATCCTCTTCTTCATCTCGTTCTTCATCCAGTTCGTCGACCCCGGATACGCCTGGCCGGCGCTGTCGTTCCTGCTGCTCGGGCTGATCGCCCAGGTCACCAGCGCGCTCTACCTGACCGCGTTGATCTTCATGGGCACCTTCCTGGCCGCCCAGTTCCGGCGCCGCCGGCGGCTGGCCGCGAGCGCGACCACCGGCGTCGCGGTGCTCTTCCTCGGCTTCAGCCTCAAGCTCGCCACCGCCTCGGTCTGACCCCGACCGGGGTGACGCCCCGGGATGGCGTGCCGTCCACCCCGCCCTGGTCTGACACCGGCGGGACGGCGCGTCAAGGTGCCGTCGCCACCGCCTCGGGCAGACACCCGGGCGGGGTCTCAGGTGCCGTCGCCGCCGCCACCGCCGACTCCCCCGCTCCCGGCGGTGCCGCCGAGGCCGTAGCCGGGCGCGACCGGTTCGTCGGGATGGCGGCTGACGTGGGCGGACTCGCTGATCTGGGCGGACCAGTCGGCGTGCGAGGCGGCCGCCGCGTGCCGGTTGATCGGCCTCCCGCAGCCAGCCGTCCACGACCGGCACCCAGTCCCGCTGGTCGGCGCCCGTGTGCCAGACCCGGAAGCGGCTGATGCTCTGGTGGCTGATCCCGGTCAGCGACAGCCGGCGGTCCAGCCAGAGGACCACCTCCAGGCCGGCCGAGTTCGCCACGAAGATCACCTCCAGCTCGGTGATCGGGCCGGCGTAGAGCGGTCCCACCCAGTAGCCGAGTCGCTGGTGCACCGGCAGCGCCTGCTCGACGCCGGGCAACCGGCCGTGCGACAGGCCGGCCTGCCGGATCAGGAAGCCGAGCGTGTCCAGTGCGGCGAGGATGTGCTGCTGGGTGGGGAGCGGATGGACGAAGACCGGCACCATCGCCCCCTGGTCCAGCTCGGGGTCGACCGACACCTCGGTCCGTAGCCCGGTGCGCATGCTCATCAGGGGCACCCCACCGAAGATCGTCACCGGGGTCTCCCAGGGCAGCGGCAGGGCGAAGTCGATCGCCCGGCGTCGTCCCGCCGGCACCACGAACCGGCCGCCGATGGGCACCTGGTGGTACTGCACCAGTCGCCGTGGACTGTGCGGATCGTCCGATTCCGCCGTGGCGACCAGGCCCAGCCGTACGTGCCGGATCGGCACGTCGTCCGGCCCGGCGGCGAGCGTCACCCGCCCCGGCAGCCGCAGCCCCGGCCGGGTGCTCGGATTGGTCAGCGTGGTGCTCACCGAGAGCCCGGTCCACCCGGACTCCCGCGCCACCCCGGTCACCCGCACGCCCGCGC
>NZ_JAEVHN010000681.1:0-3237 GCF_016803375.1 Micromonospora sp. 4G55 | reverse complement strand
ACGGCCGGCGGGCGGGACGCCGTCGGGCTCACCGGTCGCCAGGGCGTGGCCTGCCAGGGCGTGGTGCCCGGCGGGAGCGTGGTCGGCGGAGTGGCCACCCGGGCAGGCCGGCGCGCCGAGGCCGGCCAGGACGAACGCCAACGCGACGGCGACGGACGTCAACCGTTCGAAGATGCGCATGGCGGACCTGCCGGTACGGGATGTCCGGCGCGTTCCCGGCGACGGGCGACGATGGACGGTCGCGAGGTGGGGAACGGGCGGAGCGGCTGGGGAGGGGTGGATCGCCCGGGGGCGGCCTCACGCTAGCAACAACGTTCGTCGCCGGGCAACGGCCCGCTGGTCTCCCTTTTCTCTCCGCTCGGCCCGCCGAGCACGCCAATCACGAGTTGACGGTGGCCGACGTGTCGGCCGCCGCCCTCCGTGATCGGCGGCTGCGGAGGGTCGTCAGTGGAAGAAGTGCCGGGTGCCGGTGAGGTACATGGTCACGCCGGCCTCCTTGCAGGCGGCGATGACCTCCTCGTCGCGAATGGAGCCACCCGGCTGGACGATGGCGCGGACGCCCGCCTCGATGAGGATCTTCGGGCCGTCGGCGAACGGGAAGAACGCGTCCGAGGCGCAGACCGCGCCCCGGGCCCGCTCGGCGCCGGCCCGGTCGACCGCCAACCGTGCCGAGTCCACCCGGTTGACCTGCCCCATGCCGACTCCGACGGTGGCGCCGTCCTGCGCCAGCAGGATCGCGTTGCTCTTCACCGCGCGGACCGCCCGCCAGGCGAAGGCCAGGTCCCGCAGGGTGGCCTCGTCGGCCGGGTCGCCGGTGGCCAGCCGCCAGTTCGCCGGGTCGTCGCCCTCGGCGTCGACCTTGTCCCGCAGCTGCACCAGGACACCGCCGGTGACCTGCCGCCACTCCGCCGGCAGCGGGTCGAAGGCCGGGGCGTGCAGCAGCCGGATGTTCTTCTTCCCCTGGAGGATCTCCACCGCGCCCTCGTCGTAACCGGGAGCGACCACGACCTCGGTGAAGATGTCGGCCACCTGCCGGGCCATCTCCACGCTCACCGGCCGGTTGACGGCGATCACCCCGCCGTACGCCGACACCGGGTCGCAGGCGTGCGCCCGGCGGTGCGCCTCGGCCACGTCCGCGCCGACCGCGATGCCGCACGGGTTGGCGTGCTTGATGATCGCCACCGCCGGCTGGTCGGTGAAGTCGTTCGCGGCCCGCCAGGCCGCGTCGGCGTCGACGTAGTTGTTGTAGGACATCTCCTTGCCGTGCAGCTGCTCGGCCTGGGCCAGGCCGGCGGGGCTGGACGGGTCGGCGTAGACGGCCGCCGCCTGGTGCGGGTTCTCCCCGTAGCGCAGCACCGCCCGGCGGCGCAGGCTCAGCCCGGCGAACTGCGGCCACCCGTCGGCGGCCGGGGCCAGGGTGGTGGCGAACCAGTCGGCCACGGCAACGTCGTACTCGGCGATGTCGGCGAAGGCGCGGGCGGCGAGCGCCCGACGCTGCGCCAGCGTGAAGCCGCCGTCGGCGAGGGCGGCCACCAGGGCCGGGTACGCCGCCGGGTCGGTCACCACCGCGACCGACGCGTGGTTCTTGGCGCGGCCCGGACCATCGCCGGCCCGCCGATGTCGATCTGCTCCACGCACTCGTCCTGGCTCGCGCCGGAGGCGACCGTGGCCTGGAACGGGTAGAGGTTGGAGACCAGCAGGTCGATCCCGGCGATGCCGTGCTCGTCGAGCTGGGCGGCGTGGGTGTCCTTGCGCAGGTCGGCCAGGAGACCGCCGTGGATCTTCGGGTGCAGGGTCTTCACCCGGCCGTCGAGGATCTCCGGGAAGCCGGTCACCTGCTCGACCGGGGTCACCGGCACCCCTGCGCCCGAGATGGTGGACGCGGTGCTGCCGGTCGAGACGATCTCCACCCCGGCGTCGTGCAGGGCCCGGGCCAGCTCGACCAGGCCGCTCTTGTCGTAGACGCTGACCAGTGCCCGCCTGATCGGGCGACGCTCGTCCTGAGTGGAACTCACGGGACCGTGACCTTTCTTCCGGTGATCGTCCAACCTTCGCGGACCAGCCGACCGACCTGCTCGACGAGCTGGCGCCGCTCGGCCTCCTTGATGCGCTCGGTGAGCGTCTCCACGTCGTCGTCGTCGCGTACCGGCACGGCGACCTGCGCGACGATCGGGCCGGTGTCCATCCCGGCGTCGACGAAGAAGAGCGTGGCCCCGGTGACCTTGACGCCGTAGGCAAGCGCGTCGCGGGGGCCGTGGATGCCGGGGAACGCCGGCAGCAGGGTGTTGTGCGTGTTCAGGTAGCGGTCACCGAAGGCGGCCAGGAAGTGCGGCCCGACCAGCTTCAGGAAGCCGGCCGAGATCACCAGGTCGGGTCGGTGCTCGGCGACGTGCGCGGTGAGCGCGAGGTCCCAGTCCTCCCGGGACGGGTGGTCCTTGACCCGGTCGACGAAGGTCGGCACCCCGGCGGCGGCGGCCCGGTCCAGGCCGGCGATCCCGTCGCGGTCGGCGCCGACGGCCACCACCCGGGCCCCGTACGCGGGGTCGGCGGTGGCGTCGAGCAGCGCCTGGAGGTTGCTGCCGGAGCCGGAGACGAGGACGACGAGGCGGGCGACGGACGCGGGCTCGGTCACGCGGCCACCCTATCGGGCAGGTCAGGACTCCCAGCGATCGGGCAGCGGCGATTCGGGTGATCACGCGAGTGGCACGTACGCGATACGCTGCCCGTCGCTCGGTGGCTGCCGTCCGGCCCGCCGCCGCACCCTTCACCACAAGATCAGGCACGGACAGTGCCGACGGAGCGAGGAGCACCATGCAGCCCGGTTACCCCAACCCCGCGCAGCAGCCGCCGATCAACAACAACATGACGATGTCCATCGTGGCCATCTTCTTCTTCTGGCCGCTCGCCATCCCGGCCATCATCAACGCCTCCAAGGTCAACCCGCTGCTCCAGCAGGGTGACTACGCGGGCGCCCAGGCGGCGGCGAACGAGTCGAAGAAGTGGTCGAAGTGGGCCATCATCATCGGCGCCGTCTGGCTCGTGATCGTCCTGCTGTGCTGCCTCGCCGGTGGTCTGGCCGGGATCATGGGCTCCGACACCAGCACCAGCAGCTACTGACGATCACCGACTGAGGAGCATCCGCCATGCAGCCCGGACCCCCCGGTCAGGACCCGTACGGCCAGCAGCCCCCGCACGACCCGTACGGCCAGCCCGCCTCCGGGCAGCCGTACGGGCAGC
>NZ_JAEVHN010000680.1:0-3242 GCF_016803375.1 Micromonospora sp. 4G55 | reverse complement strand
TCGGCCGCCAGCCCGGCGAGCAGGTCGAGCCCGGCGGATGCGCCCCGGGCCATGGCCACCGCGACCGCGTGATTCAGCGCCACCACCGGGTTGTCGGACAGGCCGGTCAGCACCGCGTAGAGCGCCTCGATCTGCGGCCAGTCGGTCTCCTCGGCGCTCGGGGCCTCGTCGTGCAGCGCCGCGATCGCCGCCTGCATCTGGTACGGCCCGACGTCGCCGCGCGGCAGCACCGCGCTGACCAGCGCGACGCCCTCGCGATCTGGTCGGCGCGCCACCGGCCGCGGTCCTGCTCGGCCATCGGGACCAGCTCGCCGTTCGCCCGACCCGGGCCGGCCCCCGCGCATCGGTGAGCAGCATCAGCGCCAGCAGCCCGGTCACCTCGGCGTCGTCGGGGAGCAGCCGGTGCAGCATCCGGGTGAGCCGGATCGCCTCGGTGGACAGGTCCACCCGGCGCAGCAGCGGGCCGGCCGTGCTGGCGTACCCCTCGTTGAAGATCAGATAGAGGACGTGCCGGACGGCGGCCAGGCGGGCCGCCCGCTCCGGCCCGGTGGGCAGGCCGAACGGCACGCCGCTGTCCCGGATGCGCTGCTTGGCGCGGGTGATCCGGCGGGTCATCGTGCCCTCCGGGACCAGGAACGCCCGGGCCACCTCGGCGGTGCTCAGGCCGCCGACGGCCCGCAGGGTCAGCGCGATCTGCGCGGCCGGGGGTAGCTCCGGGTGGCAGCAGAGGAAGAGCAGCACCAGGCTGTCGTCCTCCGGGGACCGGCGGTCCGCCGGGGGAGCGAGCCACTGCTCGGGCGGCAACCGCCGGGCGACGTCGTCCTCGCGCCGCCGCCGGGCCTGCTCGCCGCGGAGCAGGTCGGTCAGGCGCCGCGCCGCGACGGTGATCAGCCAGGCGCGCGGGTGATCGGGTACGCCGTCGACCGGCCACCGGGTCGCGGCCGCGAGCAGCGCCTCCTGGGTGGCGTCCTCGGCGGTGTCGAAGTGCCCGTAGCGGCGCACCACCGCGCCGAGGACCTGCGGCGTCAGGCGGCGCAGCAGGTCCTCGACGGCGTCGGCGGTCATCAGCCGTTCAGGTCCTCGATACCCTCGGCGACCGGCCGCACGTCCACGTACTCGCCCTCGGCGTCCGGATTGACGAACCGCGCGGCGATCCGGGTGGCCCGGTCGAAGCTGTCGCACTCCACGATCGTGAAGCCGGCCAGCACCTCCTGCGTCTCCGGGTAGGGGCCGTCGGTCACCACGGGCGCACCCTCGCGCACCGTGACCCGGCGGGCGTGCACCGGGGCGGTCAGCCCTCGGCCGTCGACCAGCTCGCCCGACTCCGCGATCTCCTTGTGCACCGCCTCCATGTGGGCGTGCATCGCCGCGACCTGCTCCGGCGACATCGGCGGCCGGTCGTCGGCGGGACGGCCCGCCATCGCGTCGTAGTCCCGCTGCGAGCCGTACAGCATGATCATGTACTTCACGGTGTCGCTCCTCTCGGCCGGCCCGGATGGGCCGTCACCGGGAACGTCGGAGCCGCCGGGCCGAGCCGGACAACGGGTCAGGGCCGGGCGGCGACCCGAGTGACGAACGCCTGCCAGGCGGCGGGGCTGAAGGCCAGTGTGCCGCCCTCGCGGTCCTTCGTGTCGCGGACGAGGATGACGCCGGGAAGGTTGTCGGCGACCTCGACGCAGGCGCCGCCGTTGGAACTGCTGCGGGTGCTGGTACGCCACCGCGCGCCGGTCAGGTCATCCATGCTCGCGCTCTCAGGAGATCGATGGTCTGGTCGCGCGGAAGCGCCACCGACCTGACGGTATCCCAGACCGCCCACAGGGGAGCAACGTCGTTTGTGATGCGACCGGCCGACTGGTCGTCCAGGTAGCCGACCTCCTCACCCTCCGTTGTCGTCGCGATGATGAACGGTCCCGCCTGGCCGGGATGGAGGCCAGCGCGTAGCGGCAGCACGTGCACCATGACGCTGGGTCGCTGTGCCATCGTGATCAGGTGGTCCAGTTGCGGATGCATGACGTCCGGGTCACCACGTCGAAGCGCCGCTTCGTCGATCACGAAGACCGCCAGCGGTGGCCGCGGACGGTCGAAGACGGCGGCCTGCCGACGAAGACGGTTCTCGACGTAGCTTTCCGCCTCCGCCATCAACGGTCCGCTCGCGAGGACAGCGCGGGCGTAGTCCTCGGTCTGTAGCAAGCCGGGAAGGACGGCGGATTCGTACCACCGCAGCCCCGATGCTTCCCGTTCAACCTCTGCCCAGGGACGGAACCAAGCTGGTTCTCGCCGCTTTAGGACGTCCGGCCACAGCTCCGATATGTCCTTGCCGAGGATCGCCGCGACCTGCGAACGGTGCCGGGTCTGTGGTATCCGCCCCTGGCTGACCCAGCGAGCAGCTGTCTTCGGATCGACGCCGACCTGCGCTGCGAGGCTGTCGGCGGTCTCACCGGCCTCGGCCATGGCTACCTGCACCGCCCGATTCATCCCCGCTCCCTCGCCGAACGTCCGCTACGTCCACAGTACAGAATGCAACGCAGTGTGTTGGTCCCGCAACGCTTGGCAGGGTGCTGGGTGAGGACGGCGCGACGGGCGGAGAACCACATCCCGCCGGATGCGTGCGCTGCCCCGCACCCCGAAGAGGAGATCACGATGCGACTGTCCAGCCGACGCCGTACGCCAAACCCCGGCCACGTCGAGCAACCGCTTGCCTCCCGTCGCCGGTGGGCGAACGGAGGCCGCTGGTGACCGTCGGTGACGTGATCACCGTCCCCGAGAACTTCTACCGTTTCGGCGCGCGGCCGCTCGTCATGCACGTCTGTGAGGTGCTGAACCGGCGCGACATCGACGGCGCGCTCTGGGTCGAGCTGATCGGCCGCGACGTACGGCCGGACGGTTCCGTCGATCTGCGGCAGCGATTCGCGCTCGTCCGGCTGGACCGGACAGTGGTGGTGGGAAGGTGAGCCCGCAGTTTCGACCGCACCTGCCGATGCGCCCCCTGTGGCGGTGCCGGGCCTGCGGTGCGGAGTGGCCCTGCCAGCCGGCGCGGCTGGCGCTGCTGGTCGAGTACCGCGAGGACCGCATCGCGCTGCTGGTCTACCTGAGCACCCTGATGGCCGAGGCCGGCGCGCAGCTCTCCCAGCTCAACGGGCACGCCGTGCCGGAGAACCTCACCGAGCGCTTCCTGTCATGGGCCCGGACCGGTTAGTCGGCACGGGTCACCCCACCACACCGGCGGCGAGCAGCGCGGCGGT
>NZ_JAEVHN010000679.1:0-3244 GCF_016803375.1 Micromonospora sp. 4G55 | reverse complement strand
GCCGTAACCCGCCGCGGCGTCCCAGGCGAGCGCGAGCAGGACGCCGACCGCCGCGGCCACCACCAGGGCCAGCCGGGTCGGCATCATCATCTCCACCAGCGGCAGGTCGTCCGGGATGTACGCCCAGGGGCCGTCGACCGTCGTCTCCACGCCGTCGAAGCGCACCGTCGGGCCGATCGCGGCGACGGTGAAGACCAGCACCAGCACGCCGGCGATCCGGGCCGGCAGCGAGCGACGCCAGAGCAGCACCAGGGCGACCAGCGCCACCAGCACCAGCGGCCAGCCGAACCAGGTGTTCTGCTCGGTCAGGCCGATGGTCGTCTCCACCGCCTCGTCACCGGCCACGGTGTCCCGGGCGAAGGTGACGAAGGCCATCAGGTCCTCGCCCCAGTTGTGGAAGATCCCACCCTGCAACCCTCGGTAGGACTGCGGGCCGTTGAACTGGTACCAGATCGGGTAGGCGGTCAGCAGCAGGGCCAGCCCGCCGCCGACGCCGAGCGAGGCCAGGAAGCCGCCCGCCCGGGCCCGCGCCGCGCGGGGCCGCTGCACCACGTACGCCAGCACCGCCACCAGGCAGGCCAGCGCGGTGAGCAGCAGCATCTCCTCGTTGATGAAGATCTGGTACGCCACCAGCAGCCCCAGCACGACCCCGTCGCGCCGCCACCGGCCCGGCTCGCCCAGGCGCAGCACCCGGGCCACGATCACCGGCAGCAGGAAGTTGGAGACGAAGTTCGGCTGCCCGTTGGCGTGGTGCACGATGCCCGGCGCGAAGCCGAGGAAGGCGCCGCCGACGAAGGCCGCCGCCCGCGAGCGCACCAGGTGGCGCGACAGCATCCAGTACGAGGTGCCCGCGGTCGCGGCCAGCGCCCCGCCCAGGTAGAGCGCGTAGGTCACCTGCGGACCGAAGAGGAGGGTGACCGGCGCCAGCGGCAGGGTCATGCCCAGCAGCGAGGTGTTGGCCATCATGTTCACCCCGTCCGGGGCGTTCTGCCGGGCGCTGAACAGCGGGTTCTCCAGGTGGCGCACCGAGTACGCGCCGTGCTGGAAGAGCCACTCGAACCAGCTGTGGTCGGTCGGCAGGTGCGACGAGACCCGGTGCTGCACGTCCACCCAGTAGTTCAGGCAGACGAAAACGCCGAGCAGCACATAGGCTCCGATGGCCAGCACGTCGGCCCGGCTCGGACGCCGACGGGGCCGCCGTGTCGGATCGGCCGCGACGGGCTCGAGCGCCTCGGGCGCGGACGTCTGGTTCAACGAGGGATCTACCACCGGCACAGCCACGACGGGCCATCGTACAGGCGGTGACGCGCCGCACCCGCCGGGCCGGTGGGGCGTCCCGCAGGGTGCGCTGCGGCCCGCAGCCGACGGTCGGGGGAGGTCGGGCGTGGCGCTCATCGGATCTGGGTGACGTCCGCGAGGAGTCGGCGCCGGGAACCGCCTCGGCGTCCGCCGCGCACCGTCGGGCGGCCGGCGCGGGTGGCGGCGGCCCTCGTGCTCAGCCTGGTCTCGCTGGCCGGAGCGGCCCCGGCGGCGGCGCCGACCAGCTTCACCGTCCCGGCCCGGTCGACCACCACGGCCTTCCTCTCCGCCGACCGGCTGTTCGTGGTGGAGCCGGCGGACGTGCCCGCCGGGCGGGGCGGGCAGTTGACCGCGTACGCCGTGCCGGCGGCGGGTGACGGTCCACTCGCGCCGCTGTGGCGTACGCCGCTGCCGGCCGCCGGCACCGAGGGTGCGGTCTTCGTCCACCGGGACGTGGTGCTGGTCACCGCCGGCTCGTTGGACGCGCCGCGCCGCGCCTTCGCGTTCGACCTGGGCACCGGGCGGCTCCGGTGGGAGCGGCCGGGTCACCTCGTACCGGCCGGGGACGCGCTGCTGGCGCTGGAGACCGGGGGTGCGGAGGCGGGGCGGGTCAGCTCCGTCGACCCGGCCACCGGGCGGGTCGGCTGGTCGGTGGCGACGCCGGTGGAGGCCACCACCTACCGGGTCCGGCCCGACGGCGTCGACCGGATCGTGGCCAGCCCCTCCTCCGGGCAGGTCGAGGTCTGGGACGCCCGCACCGGGGCGCGGCTGCGCAGCGCCGACATCCGCCCCGGCGAACTCCCCGTCTACCAGCGCAGCCAGTCGGTCGACGAGTTGCTGCTGGTGGTCCGGGACACCGCCGCCCTGGTGACGGCGTACGGCCTGGACGAGCTGGACCGGCGCTGGGAGATCCGGCTGGGACTGGTGGCCTACTTCGCCGCCTGCGGGCCGCTGCTCTGCGCGTACGGGCAGACCGGCGGGATGTGGGCGCTGGACCGGGCCACCGGCGACGTCCGGTGGCGCGCCACCCGCTGGCACGAGACGCTCGTCGAGCGGGAGGGCCGGATGCTGGTCAGGGGGCCGGGCAGCGGCGCGCAGGACTCCTTCGCGGTCCTCGACACGGCCACCGGGCGGGCCGTCGCCGACCTGGGCACCTGGGAGGTGTCCGGCCGGTATCCGGCCGAGGACCGGCCGATCGGGGTACGGCCGCCGACGGCGACCGGCTGTTCGTCGCCGAACTGGACGTCGCCGACGGCCGGACCCGTGTCCTCGACGTGCTGGCCGGGGTCACCGGCGACTGCCAGGCCGACGCGCGACTGCTGCTGTGTCGCCGCAGTGGCGGCGGCTTCGGGATCTGGCGGCTGAACCGGTGACCGCCGACCGGGCGAGGTGGGCCGGCGTCGAACCGCCCCGACCGCCCGGGCCGATCACCAGTTCGGCTGGGCTGGCGGCGCGGGCAGCGGCACCGACGCCGGGTGGATCACGTACGTCGCCCCGCCGCTGCCGTCCTGCCAGGCCGCCTCGAAGCGCGCCCGGTCCACGATCCGGCGCACCGACGCGTCGTCCGGCGCGTACGGGTCGTTGAGCACCGGGTCGCCGGCCTCAGTGAAGCCGACCAGCACCATCAGGTGCCCACGGGTGTCGTAGTCCAGCCCGGGCACCTGGCCGGCGCGGAACGCCGCGGAGACCACCAGCGGCACGCCGGCGGCCACGAACGCCTCCGCCTCGGCCAGCGAGCGCAGCCGGGTGACGAACGCCTCCACCCCGTGCAGCCCGGCGTACGCGGTGTTGAACGCCCAGTTGCCGGCCCCGGCGTACGCGTGGTCGTAGCAGTGCCGGGCGGCGTGCACCACCACCGGGCGGGGGCCGGGCGGCTCGACCCAGGCGTACCGCTCGGGTGGCGGCCCGGCGCCCCCAGAAGGCCAGCACCATGGACAGGCAGGTG
>NZ_JAEVHN010000678.1:0-3264 GCF_016803375.1 Micromonospora sp. 4G55 | reverse complement strand
GGCGCGGTCGGCGCGGGGGCCGGGGCCTGCTCCCGCTCCTCGAGCTGCCACTCGGCGACGTCGAGGAACTGCAACGCCTCTGAGTCGTCCGGCAGCGCCTCGCCGGCGTAGGCGCGGGCCAGGTCGGCGAGGACCAGGCGCAGGCTGGCCGGGTCGGCGATCAGCGGGGTGGCGGTCAGCTCCAGCGCGTCGTCGGTGAGGGTGACCGACAGGTCGCCCTGCGCGCCGACCACCACGGCCCGGCTGTCGTCCACGTCCTGCAACGGCACCCGCAGGCCGGGGTGGTGCACCAGGGTCAGCCGCAGCGCCTCGTGCCGGGCCACCACCGTGTCGACGGCGGCCTGCAACCGCGCCCGGTCCAGGGGCCGGGCGAGCCGGACCCGGGCCCGGACCAGATCCTGCTTTCCCGACCAGGCCAGGCGCTGGGTCGGCGACAGACGGTACCCGTTCACCGCACACTCCGGTTGACGTAGAGATCGGACATGGCGACGAGGATCTGCCGGTCGCCGCTGAAGGGCTCGCGCCCGTGGGTGGCCAGGAAGTTGTCCACCACCAGCACGTCGCCGCGCTGCCAGGGCACCGAGACGGCGTGCCGCCGGTACAGCTCGCGGATGCCGGTGACCACCTCGTCGGGGATCGGTTCGCCGTCGCCGTAGTACGCGTTGCGGGGCAGCCCGTCCGGGCCGTACTCGCGCAGCAGCGCGCCGGACACCTCCGCCGGCATGTTGGAGACGTGGAACAGGTGGGCGTGGTTGAACCAGACCGTCTCCCCGGTACGCGGGTGGGTGGCGACCGCCTGCCGCCGGGCCCGGGTCCGCAGCCCGTCCGAGCCCAACCAGGTGAACTCGGTCGCCGAGGCGGCGCAGTACGCCTCCACCTCCGCCCGGTCGGTGGTCTGGAACGCCTCCTGCCAGGGCAGGTCCAGGTGCGGCCCGTAGTTGCGCATGTAGCAGACACCCGAGCGGAGGAACCGCTCCCGCACCTCGGCCGGGATCAGCGGCGTGATGACCCGCTCGCTGGCCAGCGGGGTCGCCCCGCCGCTGCCGGTGGCCGGCTGCTCGCACCAGAAGTAGAGGTGGGTGGGCCAGTTGTGCGAGTACGACATCTCGTGGTGCAGCGGGATCCACTGCTCGGCGTTGAACTCGGTGGAGGTGAAAACCCGGTCGGCGACCTCGTGGCGGGGGGCGGCCCGCTCCAGGTAGCCGAGCAGGTCCGGGCTGACCGCCCGGGCGGCCTGGCCGAAGTCGTCGGCGGTGCGCACCTCGAAGCCGCGGAAGAACACCGCGCCGTGGCGGTCCAGGTCCCGCAGCAGCTCCTCGCGCCGGCCCGCGAGCCAGCCCGCCAGGTCGAGGTCGGGCACGGCCGCCTCGACGAGCAGCACGAACTCCTCGTCCACGAGCACCCGCCGGGACACCGGCGAGGCGACGGTGCCGGTACCGCGCCGACGCGGCGCCGGCCCGCTCATGCCCGGCCTCCCGTCGCGGCCGGCGCGGTGCCCGAGCGGACCGCCTCGGTCAGCTCGGGCGCGGCGACCGGGTCGGACATCGCGGTGAGGATCCGCCGGGGCGGGGTGAACGGCTCCCGCGCATGGGCGGCCAGCATGTTCTCCACGAGCAGCACGTCGCCGCGCTGCCAGTCGAAGGAGCGGGTCTCGGCGGCGTACGCCGCCCGCAGCTCGGCCAGCACCTCGTCCGGAATGGGCGTGCCGTCCCCGTACGCGGTCTGGTAGGGCAGGTTCTCCTCGTCGAGGGCGGCCCGCAGGCCGGCGCTGACGTCCTCGGGCAGGGAGCTGACGTGGAAGAAGAGCGCGTGGTTGAACCAGGTCCGCTCCCCGGTGACCGGGTGGCGGCGGACCGCCGGGCGGACCTGCCGGGTACGCAGCTGCGCCTCGCCCACCCACTCCACGTCGATCAGCGCCCGGGCGCAGTACGCCTCCACCTCTTCGCGCCGTTCGGTCTGGAAGGCGGTCTGCCAGGGCAGGCTGATGCCGGGCAGGTAGTTGCGCCGGTAGCGCACCCCGCGCCGCTCGAACTCGGCGACGGTCTCCGGGCGGAGCCGGGCGAGCACCCGGCGGCTGTCCGCGAGGGGGGTACGCCCACCGGCGGCCGGCGCCACCTCGCAGTGGAACACGATGCGCAGCGGCCAGTTCACCGTGTACGACTGCTCGTTGTGCAGCACGATCGGCTGGTCGGCCGGGTGCTCGGTGGAGGTGTACACCCCCTCGGTGACCTGGCTGCGCGGTGAGGAGCGTTCGCCGTAGGAGAGCACGTCCTCGGAGAGCGCGGCCATCACGGTGCGGAAGTCGCCGGCGCCGGCCACGGCGAAGCCGCGGAACAGCACCGCCCCCGCCCGGCGGGCCAGCTCGTCGACCTCGTCGCGGTGGCCGGCCAGCCAGCCGGCCAGGTCGACGTCGGGCACGTTGGCCCGGACCAGCGCCGGCAGTGGGCCGTCGGGCCAGTCGGGGTGGACGTCCACCAGGTTCCGGTCACGGCCGCGACGGGGGATGGGCCGCGCGACCCGGGTCTGCTCAGTCATGTGTCACTCCCAGCGGTGTCGACGCAGTCGGCCAGACTGCGCCGCGCGTCGGCGGCGGCGGTACGCAGCAGCGCGGTGAACCGGCGGTGCCACGCGACCACCCCGTCGTGGTCGAACAGGTCGGTGCGGTACGTCCAGAGCGCCGCCAGCCCGTCCCGCCGCTCGTCGAGCCAGAGGGTCAGGTCGAGCCGGGCGGTGTCGGGGGTCAGCTCCACGCCGGTGAACTCGACGCCGGCCGTGTCGCGGTGCCGGGCCGCCGGGGCGTTCTGCACGCCGAAGGCGACCTGCACCAGCGGGTTGCGGTGCGGCCGGCGGGTAGGTCGGAGTCGTTCCACCAGCAGGTCGAAGGGGACGTCCTGGTGGGCCGCGGCGAACAGGGTGACCCGGCGGGCCTCGTCGAGCAGATCGGCGAAGCGGCGGTCGGGTGCGGGACGCAGCCGCAGCGGCAGCGTGTTGACGTAGCAGCCGACGCTCTGCTCGGCGGCGACGCTGGTCCGGCCGGCGAAGGCGACGCCGATCAGCAGGTCGTGCCGGCCGGTGGCCGTGCCGAGCAGGGTGGCGAAGGCGGCCAGCCCGACCATGTGCAGGCTGACCCGCTCGGCCCGGGCCAGCTCGCGTACCGCTTCGGCGGTGTCGGCGTCCACCATGGTCCGGAGGGCGGCGCCGGACGGCGGCTTGTCGCCGGGCCGGGCGCCGGACGGCGGGTGTTCGTCAGGCCGGGCACCGGTC
>NZ_JAEVHN010000677.1:0-3279 GCF_016803375.1 Micromonospora sp. 4G55 | reverse complement strand
CCCCGCTGTGGACACCCCCCACTGTGGACAACCCCCACCCCCGCACCCGCTTCTGCTACCGCGAACCCGTGATCGTCTGATGTTTTCCGACGGGAAGGACGGCGTGTCGCGCCGGAAATCCGCAGACGATCAAGAGAGCGCGGCGAGTTGGGCGCGGAGGTACGCGCGCTCGGGCTCGTTGGCGGTGTGGGTGATGGCGGCTTCGTAGGCGAGCGCGGCCTCGGCGGGGCGGCCCAGGCGGTGGAGGAGGTTGGCGCGGACGGCGTGGAAGACGTGGTACGTGTCGAGGTGCAGGTCGTCGACGAGGGCGAGCGCCACGGCGGGGCCGTGCACCTCGGCGACGGCCACCGCCCGGTTCAGCGCAACCACCGGGCCGGGGGCGAGCGCCTGGAGCTGGTCGTACAGCTGGAGGACCTGGTTCCAGTCGGTGGGGGCGTCGCTGTGCACGGCGTTGATCGCGGCCTGAAGTTGGTACGGGCCGGGCCGGTTGCGGCGCAGGCAGCGGCGGACCAGGGCCTGCCCCTCGGCGATCAAGGCGTGATCCCAGCGGGTGTGGTCCTGCTCGGCGAGCGGGACCAGCGCGCCCTGGGCGGTGACCCGGGCGGGGCGGCGGGCCTCGGTGAGCAGCATCAGCGCGAGCAGGCCCAGCGCCTCCGGCTCGTCGGGCATCAACTCGACCAGCAGCCGGCCCAGGCGCACCGCCTCGGCGCACAGCTCCGCGCGGACCAGCCGATCCCCGGCACTCGCCGTGTATCCCTCGTTGAAGATCAGGTAGACCACGGCGAGCACCGCCCGGAGCCGGTCGGGCAGGTCGGCGTCGCGCGGGACGCGGTACGGGATCCCGGCGTCGCGGATCTTGGCCTTGGCGCGGACCAGCCGCTGGGCCATGGTGGCCTCGGGGACCAGGAAGGCGCGGGCGATCTCGGTGGTGCTCAACCCGCCGAGCAGGCGCAGGGTGAGCGCTACCCGGGCGGCCGGGCCGAGCGCCGGATGGCAGCAGGTGAAGATCAGCCGGAGCCGGTCGTCGCGCACGGGTCCCTCCTCGGCCGGTGGCTCCTGGGCGTACAGCAGCGCGGCCTGGGCGTGCCGGTCCGCCCGGGAGGCCTCCCGCCGCAGCCGGTCGATGGCGCGGCGGCGGGCGGTGGTGATGATCCAGCCGGCCGGGCTGGGCGGCGGGCCGGTCTCCGGCCAGCGCCGCACCGCCTCGGTGAAGGCGTCCTGGACCGCCTCCTCGGCGAGGTCGATGTCGCCGAGGACGCGGACCAGCACGGCGACCGCCCGGCCGTACTCGGCGCGGAAGGCCGCCTCGACGTCGAGGGTCACTCCTCGCCCTGGAAGGGGCGCACCTCGATCGGCAGCGTGGTGGCGAGGGCGTACCGGCGGCCCCATTCGAGGGCGGCGTCGAGGTCGGCGGCGCGGATGATGGTGAACCCGCCCAGGTACTCCTTGCCCTCGACGAAGGGGCCGTCGGTGACGAGCACCTCGCCGTCCTTCGGGCGCAGCACGGTGGCGGTGTCCGGGGCGTGCAGCCCCTGCCCGAAGACCCACGAGCCGGTCGCCTCGAGCTCCTCGCGGATGGCGCCCAGCTCCCGCATCACCCCGGTCAGGAATTCCGGGTCCGGCGTCCCGCCCTCGGGCTGGTACATGCTCAACAGGTACTGCTTCATGTCGTCCTCCTGGTGTGGATCGGCTTCCACTCTCCACACGAACGGCGGGCGGGCGGATCGACACTCCGGCGACGGATTTCCTCAGGCGCGGTAGCCGGCGGCCAGGATCCGCTGCGCGGACATCGCGTACGCCCGGGGGTCGTCCGGGGTGGCGGCGCCGAGCCCGTCGACGTACCGGTTGTACATGCTGAAGGCGGCGGCGATCAGGACCACGTCGTGGATCTCCCGATCGGTGGCGCCGTGGGCGCGGGCGGCGTCGACCAGCTCCCCGGTGACCGCGCGCCCGTCCTCGCGGACGGTGTCGGCGATCCGGAGCAGGGCGCGCAGCTTCTCCGGCAACGGGGCGGTCGACAGGTCGGCGAGGACCCGGTCGACGAGGTCGGGGCCGTCGTCGAGCTGGGCACCGGCGGTGGCGGAGTGCGACGCGCGGCAGAAGTCGCACCCGTTGCGACCCGAGACGTAGGCGGCGATCAGCTCGCGTTCCCCGCGGCTCAGGCTGCTCGGCCCGCGCAGCAGCACCTCGGCCAGGTCCATGAGCGGTCCCGCGGTCTCCGGCCGGTACCGCAGCAGGCCGACGATGCCGGGCTCACGCCGTTCGTCCACGCCGAGGTCGATGTGCGCCATCCGGTCACCCTTCCCGTTGGCCGCGCCCACCGGGCTCGGCAGCTGACCCCCGCCATTCTGGCGGGTACGTCGACGCGGATCCATGGCCGGACGGTCAGGTGTGCTCGGCGGGGAACACTCCATAGATAATCTTGACTTCATCTATTGAAATTTATCTACGCTTTATGACCTAATACTGACAGTTCCTTTCGTCGCTCCCGCCGCCCCCGCGGCGCCCCCCAGGGAGGAAAGATGAACCGTCTCCGCGCATGCGCGGCCGCACTGCTGGCGACCGTCACGGTGGTCGCCGCCGTCGGCCTCGGCACCAGCCCCGCCAGCGCCGCCCCTGCCGGCCTGCCCGGCATGGACGTCTCCAGCCACCAGGGCAACGTGAACTGGTCGGCCGCCTGGAACAACGGCGCCCGGTTCGCGTACGTCAAGGCCACCGAGGGCACCTACTACACCAACCCGTACTTCGCCCAGCAGTACAACGGCTCCTACAACGTCGGGATGATCCGGGGCTCGTACCACTTCGCCCGCCCGGACACCACCAGCGGCGCCACCCAGGCCAACTACTTCGTCGACCACGGCGGCGGCTGGTCCAAGGACGGCAAGACGCTGCCCGGCGCGCTCGACATCGAGTACAACCCGTACGGCGCGACCTGCTACGGCCTGAGCCAGAGCGCGATGCGCAGCTGGATCGCCTCCTTCGTCAACCAGTACTACGCGCGCACCGGCCGGTGGGCCACCATCTACACCACCACCGACTGGTGGACCACCTGCACCGGCAACACCTCGCAGTTCGCCGCCAACAACCCGCTGTGGATCGCCCGCTACGCCAGCACGGTGGGCACCCTGCCAGCGGGCTGGCCGACGTACTCCTTCTGGCAGTGGTCGTCCTCGGGCGTCTTCCCCGGTGACCAGAACGTCTGGAACGGCACTCTGGACCGGCTCCGGGTGCTGGCCTGCAACGGACCCTGCTGACCCCCACCGCGCGGGCCGCCCGGCC
>NZ_JAEVHN010000676.1:0-3281 GCF_016803375.1 Micromonospora sp. 4G55 | reverse complement strand
CGGGCCAGTTCGGCGGCGGCCGGCCGGTGGGCGGACAGGTCGACCTGACCCAGCGGTTCCCGGTCGGCCCCGGCGGTGGAGCCGTTCTCGGGGCTGGTCGAGGAAATGGGCGGCACGGCGGCGGCTCCGGGGTGTATTTGCGGCGGATATGGCAAAGGTCAGGTTCAGCAGAACCGGTGCCGTCAAGAATACGAGGAGACCCGGAATTGCGTGATCGTGCGCGTGGAAGCGTTCCCAGAAACCCCCGCGAACACGGATAGTCGTGATGGTTGTGCCTATTGTCACCGAACGGTCCCAGGCCACCCGATGTTCGCTTAACCTTCGCCCACCGATCGGTGCTGGCACCGGGATTACCGGTGGCCTGCCCCGGGGTATGAGGCAGCTGAACCTTCGTTAAGTGTCAATTCCGGCGCGCGTGGGAGGCTCTGGTGGCAGCGCAAGAGACGGTCGATCACAAGTACGTCTACGACTTCGCCGAGGGCAACAAGGACCTCAAGGACCTGCTCGGTGGCAAGGGGGCCAACCTCGCCGAGATGACCAATCTCGGGCTGCCGGTCCCGCCCGGGTTCACCATCACCACCGAGGCGTGCAAGGCGTACCTGGCCACCGGCGAGGAACCCGCCGGGCTGGCCGGTCAGATCGCCACCCACCTGGAGGCCCTGGAACGCGAGATGGGCCGCCGCCTCGGCGACCCGGACGACCCGCTGCTGGTGTCCGTACGCTCCGGCGCGAAGTTCTCCATGCCCGGCATGATGGAGACCGTCCTCAACGTCGGCCTCAACGACCGCAGCGTGGTCGGGCTCTCCGCCCAGGCCGGCGGCAACGACCGGTTCGCCTGGGACTCGTACCGCCGGCTGATCCAGATGTTCGGCAAGACCGTCTGCGAGGTGCCGGGCGAGGAGTTCGAGCACGCCCTGGACGAGGCCAAGCGCGCCAAGAGCACCACCAACGACCTCGACCTCGACGCCGACGACCTGCGCGGGCTGGTCGACGCGTACAAGAAGATCTTCCTCAAGCACACCGGCCGGGAGTTCCCGCAGGAGCCGCGCGAGCAGCTCGACCTGGCCATCCGTGCGGTCTTCGAGTCGTGGAACGCCGAGCGGGCCGTGCTCTACCGCCGCCAGGAGCGCATCCCGGCCGACCTCGGCACCGCGGTCAACGTGGTCTCCATGGTCTTCGGCAACCTCGGCCCCGACTCCGGCACCGGCGTCGCCTTCACCCGCGACCCGGGCAGCGGCGCCCAGGGCATCTACGGCGACTACCTGGCCAACGCCCAGGGCGAGGACGTCGTCGCCGGCATCCGCAACACCGTGCCGCTGCAGGAGCTGGAGCAGCTCGACAAGAAGTCCTACGACGAGCTGCTCACGTTCATGGCCCGGCTGGAGGGGCACTACAAGGACCTCTGCGACATCGAGTTCACCATCGAGCGCGGCAAGCTCTGGATGCTGCAGACCCGGGTCGGCAAGCGCACCGCCGCCGCCGCGTTTGTCATCGCCGGGCAGCTCGTCGACGAGGGCCTGATCGACCTGGACGAGGCGCTGCACCGGGTCAACGGCGCGCAGCTGGCACAGCTGATGTTCCCCCGGTTCCGGCTCGACCACGAGTTCCAGCCGGTCGCCAAGGGCATCGGCGCCTCACCGGGCGCCGCCTCCGGCAAGGTGGTCTTCACCTCCGCGCGGGCGGTCGAGCTGGCCGCCGAGGGGGAGTCGGTGATCCTGGTCCGCCGGGAGACCAACCCGGACGACCTGAACGGCATGATCGCCAGCCAGGGCATCCTCACCTCGCGGGGCGGCAAGACCAGCCACGCCGCCGTGGTGGCCCGGGGCATGGGCAAGACCTGCGTCTCCGGCGCCGACGAGATCGACGTGAACGTGCCGGCCAAGCGCTTCACCGTGGCCGGGCAGACCGTCAACGAGGGCGACATCGTCTCCATCGACGGCACCACCGGCAAGGTCTACCTCGGCGAGGTCCCGGTCATGCCGTCCGAGGTGGTGCAGTACTTCGAGGGCAGCCTCGAGCCGGAGCACGTCGACAACCCGCTGGTTCGGGCCGTACACCGGATCATGAGCCACGCCGACGCCAAGCGGCGGCTGGCGGTCCGGACGAACGCCGACACCGGGGCGGACGCGGCCCGGGCGCGGCGCTTCGGCGCCCAGGGCATCGGCCTGTGCCGCACCGAGCACATGTTCCTCGGCGACCGGCGGGAGCTGGTCGAGCGGCTGATCCTGGCCCGCACCGACGACGAGCGGGAGTCGGCGCTCGCCGCGCTGCTGCCGTTGCAGCGCGACGACTTCGTGGAGATCTTCCGCGAGATGGACGGCCTGCCGGTCACCGTGCGGCTGATCGACCCGCCGCTGCACGAGTTCCTGCCCCCGCTGGAGCAGCTCGCGGTCAACGTCGCCGTCGCCCAGGAGCGCGGCGAGGACGTCGCCAAGGAGGAGGCGCTGCTCGCCGCCGTCCGGCGGATGCACGAGGAGAACCCGATGCTGGGCCTGCGCGGCGTGCGCCTCGGCCTGGTCATCCCGGGCCTGTTCGCGATGCAGGTCCGGGCCATCGCGGAGGCCGCCGTCGCGGTCACCCGCGCCGGGGCGGTCGCCAAGCCGGAGATCATGGTGCCGCTGGTCGGCGCGGTGCAGGAGCTGGAGACGGTACGGGCCGAGGCCGAGAAGATCATCGCCGAGGTGGTCGGGGACAGCGGCGTCGAGGTGCTGATCGGCACCATGATCGAGGTGCCCCGGGCGGCGCTGACCGCCGGGCAGATCGCCGAGGCGGCGCAGTTCTTCTCCTTCGGCACCAACGACCTGACCCAGATGGCCTGGGGCTTCTCCCGCGACGACGTCGAGGGCGCGTTCTTCTGGCGCTACCTGGAGCTGGGCATCTTCGGCATCTCGCCGTTCGAGTCCATCGACCGGGACGGGGTGGGCCGGCTGGTCCGGATCGCCGCGGAGGAGGGCCGGGCGGCCCGGCCGGAGCTGAAGCTCGGCGTCTGCGGCGAGCACGGCGGCGACCCCGACTCGGTGCACTTCTTCCACGAGGTGGGCCTGGACTACGTCTCCTGCTCTCCGTTCCGGGTCCCGGTGGCCCGGCTGGAGGCCGGCCGGGCGGCCGTCGAGACCGACGGTTCCGACAGCCGCTGACCGCACGACCGACGGGCGGCTCCCGGGTGCTCCCGGAGCGCGTCGTCGTCGGTGGGTGTGGTGCGTCGCGGAGGGCCCGGCCCTACAGCGGCGGGCGCCGCCAGGTCGATCCGGGCCGTCGCCGCGCCAGCGCCGGCAGCGGGG
>NZ_JAEVHN010000675.1:0-3291 GCF_016803375.1 Micromonospora sp. 4G55 | reverse complement strand
ACCACGCCCCCGCCGTCGACTCCGCCGCCCGGCGGCGCGTCCTGCACCGCCAGCGTGTCGCTCGACTCCTGGACCGGTGGCTTCGTCGCAACCGTACGGGTCACCGCCGGCTCGTCGGCCGTCAGCGGCTGGACGGTGGGGCTCACCCTGCCGGCCGGCGCCGCGGTCACCAACTCCTGGAACGCGCAGCCCAGCGGCACCAGCGGCAGCCTGACCTTCCGCAACGTCAGCTACAACGGTCAGCTGGGCGCCGGCGCCAGCACCACCTTCGGCTTCCAGGGCACCGGCGTGGGACCGTCCGCCACGCCCACCTGCTCGGCGAGCTGAGCGGGTGATCCGGCGCGGAGGCTCCCCCCTCCGCGCGGCTCGCCCGGTCAGGTGGCGCTCAGCCCTGCCGGGCGAAGAAGTCGGCCATCGCCAGCGTGTGGGTGGAGAAGGCCAGCTCGACCGGCTCGGTGAGGACCAGCCATTCGGTGGCCTCCTCGGTCGGCGCCGACGGCGGCAGCCCGTCGGCCGGCCGCTCGGGCAGTTCCCCGAAGATCATGATGGTGCCGCCGGCCGGTGCCCCGTGCACCGCGAACAGCCGGGCCTGGTCGGCCTCGCCGATCAGGCCGGTCTCCTCGCGCAGCTCCCGGACCAGCGCGTCGGCCCACTCCTCGCCGTACTCGATGAAGCCACCCGGCAGCGCGAGCAGGCCGCGCGCCGGCTCGATGTCCCGGCGGACCACCACCAAGCCGAGGCCGGCGTCGGTCCGGACCGGCAGCAGCGCCACCGCGACCGGCAGTGGGTTACGCCAGACCGTCTCGCCGCAGGCCGCGCAGACCCGCGGCCAGCCGGCGCCCGCCGGGTAGGCGGCGCCGCAGAAGGAGCAGTGCGAGTAGGGAGAGCCGGTCATGTCGCCGCACGTTACCGGCCCGATGGCCGCTCCGGCGACCGTTGCGCCTCCCGACCGGCCTGCTCCCGGAGTGTCTCCCGGGCCTGCATCAGCGCGAAGCCGAGCAGGTTCAGCCCCCGCCACCGGGCCGGGTCCTCCGCGCGCGGGTCGTCGGCGGCCAGCCCGATGCCCCACACCTGGTCCACCGGGCTCGCCTCGACCAGCACCCGGTCCCCGGTGCCCAGCAGATATGCCCGCAGGTCGTCGTGCTGGCCGAACTTGGCGACGCTGCCGGCGACCACGATGTCGTACCGCCGGGCCTCCCACACCGCCTGGTCGAAGCCGCGCACCTGACGGCCGAGCGCCTTGGCGCGGTGCGGGTGGCTAGCGGCGAGGATCCGCCCGCCGGTCTCCTCGTCGCCGAAGAGCGCCGCCTTCTGCCACATCATCCAGTGCTCGGCGGTGGCGAAGCGGTGGCCGTCCATGGTGAATGCCGCCGGCCACCACTGGCTGAGGCAGCCCGCGCCGATCGTGCCGTCGCGCCGGGGCCGGTGCCCCCAGAAACAGAGGTACTTCACCGAGTGTCCGCTGTGGACGAGGGCGGCGAGGTCGGCGGTACTGCGGGGCGGCGGCATGCTCGTCAGTGTCGCCCCGGGCACCGACACTCCGCCTCCCCGTTTTTCCCCGGCCCGCCGGAAACGGCTCGTTTGGTGAGTCGCCAGGGGATTGGGGAGCGCGCCGGGCCGCGCGGATCCGCACGGCCCGGCACGCTTCCGCGCGTACCCCGGGAAGGCCTGGTGGTCAGGCGGCGGGCGCGCCGGTGTAGAAGGCGGTGGTGCGTGCCGTCGCGGCCCGCGCGGCCTCCGGGTCGGTGCCGGCGGCGACGCTGGCCTCGCCCCAGCTCTCGCTGCTCAGGGTGACGAACCGCCGACCCTCCTCGGAGCCCATCCAGGCTTCGGCCTGCTCGGGCGAGATCCCGCTGCCGTCGGCGGCCAGGTAGGAGGCGAGGCCGAGCAGTCCCAGGTCCCAGCCGACGCCGACCGCGCCCGGGCCGAACTCGGTCCAGCGCTCGTCGTCGACGTGCGCGACGTGCTCCAGCTCGAACCGGGTACGCCCGTCGCCCTCCGGCGTCAGCCGCACCTCGATCCAGCTGACCTCGCCGCCGTACTCCCAGGTGGCGGCGAAGCTCTTCGGCGGGTCGCAGCGTTGGATCGTGCCGCCGGCGTTGCCCTCGAGCTGGTAGCGGCCGTGCAGCCGCAGCTCGCCGGAGACCGGCAGGAACCAGCGGGGGATGCGTTCGGCGTTGGTGCAGGCGTCCCAGAGGTCCTCCAGGGGCGCGTCGTACGTCTGGCTGATCGTCATCACCCGGGCCTCGCCGGCTTCCAGGCTCCGGCTGCCCACGGTGCGCCGCACGGCGCTGATCTGGTGCGTGACGTCGGTCATCAGGGTTTCTCCTCGGTCGGGTCCTGCGGTGGGTGCAGGCGCCGTTCGCGTCGGCCGCGCGCCAGCTCGGTGGCGAGGGCGTCCAGGGCCGGGGCCCAGAACCGGCGGAAGCCGGCCAGCCACTCGTCGACCTCGCGCAGCGGTCGCGGGTCGACGGCGTAGAGCCGGCGGGCGCCCTGCGGCCGGACGGTGGCGAAGCCGTTGTCCCGCAGCACCCGAAGGTGCTGCGAGACGGCGGGCTGCGAGATGCCGTACTCCCGCTGGATCACCGCGCAGACCTTCCCGGCGCTGAGCTCGCCGTCGGCGAGCAGCTCCAGGATGCGGCGGCGCACCGGGTCGCCGAGGACGTCGAAGGCGTGCACGGACCCTTTCTATCAGCCGAGGCTTATATAAGCAATCACCCCAGTCGCGCGGCGACAGCGTCGCGCAGCTCGGGCAACCGGCCGTGCAGCAGGCCGGGGCACTGGGTGCTGTTGAAGTCCTTGTGCCCGTAGATCTCGCTGGGCGCGATGCCGTACTGCTGGCAGGTGAAGGCGCAGAAGACGATCAGGCTGTTCCAGAGCGCCGCCGGCGGCTGCACGTCGAGGTAGATCCCGTCGTTCTCGATGCCGATCGCCTGGCTGTTCTGCCCGACGCAGTGCGCGCCCTGCACCATGGTCTGCCCGTGCAGCAGCCCGTAGAGGCTGCCGTGCCGGCCCTCGGTGAGGTACCCGCCCCGGCTGTTGGTGAAGTGCTGCCCCGAGTCGAGCCAGCCGTTGCTGTCCATGTGCAGGTTCTGGATGTCGCGGGAGTTCGCGTACGCCTTGGCCAGGCTGTAGTCGGTGGTGTTCGGGAACGCGGTGTGATGCACGATGATCTTGTTGGGTCGGCTCTGCACCACGCTCACCTGTGACGACGGGGGCCGGGCGCCCCAGGTCGCGCAGTTGGCGATGACGGGCTGGTCGACGCGGGTGCGACGGCGCGCGCGTCGCGGC
>NZ_JAEVHN010000674.1:0-3295 GCF_016803375.1 Micromonospora sp. 4G55 | reverse complement strand
CACCCGGGCCGGGGTGGAGGCCAGTACGGCCCGCGCCCCCGCGTCGGGGTGGCTCCGGAGCGCGGTGCCGGCCGATCCTCCGTTCGCCCGATGCGGCATCGACCGTACGGGCATGCGGTCGGGTCTCGGGCGGCTGCTGCTGGGGGGAGTCGTCGGCAAGCACCCGCCGAGGCTAGAGAGCCCACCGCCGCTTGCCATCGGGGTCATTGGTGGCATGCGCCACAATTTGCCATGATCGGACCGGGCATTACCGGCGGTCGGCCAGGAACGGCACCGACCTCGCCAGTCCTACTTATCCTTGATGTCGGAAACAACCGGAGGAATCCGGCGCGAGACGCCCGCACGGGCTCGGGCGACGGCCCTCCTCCGTTCGGGCGACGGCCGCCCGCCGTACCGCCGACCCGCCGGCCCACCGCGCGGCGGAAGCCCAGGTCACCGGCGGGCGAGGTGTTGTCGCCGCCGCCCCGGCGGCGGCTCGGTACGATTCGGACGGTGACCGACAGCATGATCGACGAGCCCGTCCGCGGTGCCGGGCACCGCCCCGGTGACCGGCGCGGACTCGTCCTGGTGCTGCTCGCCGTGCTGCTGGCGGCGGTGCTGGCCGGCCACCGCGCGGTGCCGAACGTGCACGGCCTGGGCAGCCTGCTCGACAGCGTGACGCCGCCTGCTCGGCCTCGGGGTGCCGGTGCTGGCCCTGGCCGCGCTGCTGCGCCGCTCCCGGCGGGCGCTGGTGGCCGTCGCGCTCCCCGCGGCCGTCTGGGCGCTGATGTACGCCGGCGTCTGGCTGCCACCGGCCGCTGGCAGCGGTCCGGCCGGCATCCGGGTGGCCAGCCAGAACCTGCGCGCGGGCAATCCCGACCCCGCCGGCACGGTGGCCCCGCTCGCCGAGGCGGGCGTCGACCTCCTCGCGCTGCAGGAGGTCGACGACGCCGGCCGGCTCACCGCCGACCTGCGGCAGCGCTACCCGCACCGCGCGTCGGTCTCCACCGTCGCGCTGTGGAGCCGCTACCCCATCCGGGACTCCGCCGGAGTGGACACCGGGCTGGGCTGGACCCGCGCGCTGCGGGCGGTCGTCGACACCCCGCAGGGTGACCTGACGGTCTACGTGGTGCACCTCGGATCGGCCCGGGCCGGCGACACCGCCACCCGGGACGAGACCGTCCGCACCCTGGCCGGGGCGGTGCGCTCCGACCGCGCCGACCGGCTGCTGGTGCTCGGGGACCTGAACACCGCCACCACCGACCGGGTTTTCACCCCGCTGACCCGCCTGCTCCGCGACGCCCAGGCCGACGCCGGCCAGGGCTTCGGCTTCACCTGGCCCTCGTCGGTGCCGGTCACCCGGCCCGACCACGTGCTCTACCGCGGCCTCACGCCCACCACGGCCGACGTGCTGCGCACCCCGGACTCCGACCACCGGGCGGTGACCGCCGGCTTCCGCTGGTGACTCAGCGCCGCCCGTCGGCGGGCGTCACGGTCAACCGGTGCCGGCTGGCGTCGCCGCTGGAGAAGGGCCAGATCCGGTCGGCGTACTCGACCAGGTCGGCCAGCTGCTCGCGAGTCAGGCCCACCGACGAGATCGAGGCGTGCACGTCCGCCCGGTAGCGGCCGTCGTCGTCGCGGCCCAGCTTCGCCTCGGCGGTCACCTGCACGGTGTGCGCCTCGTCGGTGATCTCGCCGGCCGCCTCCACCGCCGCGTGGTGCAGGCAGGACGCGAACGCGGCGGCCAGCAGCTGCTCCGGCGTCAGGCCCGTGCAGTGCGGCGCGAGCGGGGACGCCAGCGCCGTGGACCAGCCGCCGTCGTCGGTGCGTACGTGACCGCCCGAGGCGGTCGCGGTGGCCTCGTTCAGCCAGGAACTGGGATCCGGCATCGCGTTCCTCCCGTCAGTCACCGGCCCGGGTTCCCGGACTCGATCGGGTGAAACGCCGGTCAGGCCGGTCCGGTGCGGGACCAGTCGTCGAGGGCGACCGCCTCGGTCGCCTCCGTCGCGGCGCGCTCGGTCCACTCGGAGACCGGGGCGGGACGGGGCCGGGGCACCGACGCGAGCATCGGCACGTACACCCGGGCGTCCACCACCTCGGCCAGCAGCAGCGCGGCCATCAGGCTGGTCGGCCGGCGGGACGGGTCGTCGGCGAGGCACTGGCGGCACAGGTCGGCCACCTCCGGCGGCAGCCCCTCGATCGGGGGCAGCGGCTCCGCCGCCACCCGACGCCGGGCACCGACCAGCTGGGTGGCGGTCGTCCCCGCCGCGTACGGCAGGCGGCCGGTGAGGCAGTAGTAGAGGAGCACGCCGAGGGCGTACATGTCGGCCGCCGGGGTCGCCGGCTGCCGGTCGAACTGCTCCGGGGCCAGGTACGCCGGGGTGCCCACCACCATGCCGTCCGGGCTGTGGTCGGGCGCGCCGGCCGGGGTGGCGATGCCGAAGTCGAGGACCTTCACCCCGGACGGGGTGAGCATGACGTTGGCCGGCTTCACGTCGCGGTGCACGATCCCGTGCGCGTGCGCGGCGGCCAGCGCGGCCGCCACCTCCGCGCAGACCCGGACCGCGATCCGCCAGTCCAGCGGCCCGGCGCGTAGGTGCGCGGCGAGCGTCTCGCCCTCGGCCAGTTCCATCACGATGTACGGCGCCTCGCGGCCGGGCAGCGTGGTCGAGGTGCCGAAGTCGTGCACGCTCGCCACGTTGGGGTGCACCAGCCGGGCGGCGTTGCGCGCCTCGGCGCGGATCCGCTCGACCGAGGTCTCTTCGCCCTGCTGCTCGGGGGACATCAGCTTCACCGCGACCGGCCGGTCCAGCACCAGGTCGTGCGCGCGCCACACCTCGGACATCCCGCCCAGGCCGATGCGCTGTGCGAGCTGGTACCGCCCGGCCAGCGTCCTCATCGACCCGCTCCTGTCTGTTTCGTGCCGCCTGCCCGGTGTGGCTGCGCCCTTCCGGAGCCGGTACCCGCGCTCCCAGCAGGGCAAACCCGGGGGCGGGTCGGCCGGAGCGGGCTCGGGGCCACCGCCGGTGCGGTAGCTTGCCAGCCAGGGGGTCCGGCGTCCGGCGTACCGGCCGCGACGCGCTTGCCTCGGCACCGACCCGGTGCACCGGTGGACGGAGGGGACGCGGATGGGCGAGGTGACCGTGCGCTTCGTCGGCGGCCGGCCCACGACTGGTCCGGGCGGTGCCGGCCGATCCGGGCGGCGAGCCGCCGGAGCGCTGGATCATGCGGCACCCCGACGCCGACCCGCCACCGGGTGGCGGCGGTCCGGACCACCTCTACGCGCGGGACCGGCCCGACGGCAGCGGGGTCTGGA
>NZ_JAEVHN010000673.1:0-3298 GCF_016803375.1 Micromonospora sp. 4G55 | reverse complement strand
CCCGCCCGGCGCTGACCGCCCGGGTGGTCAACAGGTCGGTGTCCACCGCGCCCTCGGCGCGCTCCCGCAGTGTGTCGGCGATCCGCTGGTCCAGATCGGTCACGGCCGGCTCCCGTTGGTCGTGGGAACGCCGTAGCGCCCCCGCAGCTGGGTGAGCGCCCGCATGGCATGCGTGCGGACGGTGACCGGCGAGCAGTCCAGGATCTGGGCGATCGTCCCGTCGTCGAGATCCTCGTAGTAGCGCAGCACCAGCACCGCCCGCTGGCGGTCGGGCAGCGCGAGGATCATCCGCCACAGCTCGTCCCGCTCGGCCGCCTCGCCGCCGAGGTCGCCACCGTGGGGCCGATCGGCGAACTCCGCCGTGGCCAGCTCGCGGCTGGACAGCCGGCGCCACCAGGACGTGTTGGCGTTGACCAGCATCCGGCGCACGTAGACGTCCGGGTGGTCGACGCGGGCGATCTTGCGCCAGTGCACGTAGGCACGCGCCAGCACGTCCTGGGTGAGGTCCTCGGCGCGGTGCTCGTCACCGGTCAGCAGCCGGGCCAGGCGGACGAGCGCCGGGCCTCGGCTGCTGACGTACTCCTCGAAGGTCACATCCTCAAGACGCCGTCACGAGGGCGGCGTGTTGACCGCGGTCAGCGACGGGTGTGGTCGCGGAAGCCCCGGCCGCTCTTGCGGCCCAGGTAACCGGCGGTGACCAGGTGCTCCAGCAGCGGCGCGGGAGCGAAGCCCGGCTCGCGCAGCTCCAGGTAGAGCTCCCGCTGGATGGCCAGCGAGACGTCCAACCCGACCACGTCGAGCAGCTCGAACGGCCCCATCGGGTAGCCGCAGCCGAGCTTCATCGCGTAGTCGATGTCGTCGGCGGTGGAGTAGCTGGCCTCCAGCATCTTCACCGCGTCGTTCAGGTACGGGAAGAGCAGCGCGTTGACGATGAACCCGGAACGGTCGCCGCAGACCACGCCGGTCTTGCCCAGCGTCGCGCAGACCGCCTTGGCGGTGGCGGCGGTCTCCGTCGAGGTGCGGATGGTCTGCACCACCTCGATCAGCGGCATGATCGGCGCCGGGTTGAAGAAGTGCAGCCCCACCACGTCGGCCGGGCGCTGGGTGGCCATCGCCACGTCGATCACCGGCAGCGAGGAGGTGGTGGTGGCGAGCACGACGCCCGGCTTGCAGATCTCGTCGAGGCTGGCGAAGAGGGCCTTCTTGACGCTCAGTTCCTCGACCACGGCCTCGACCACCAGGTCGACGTCGGCCAGGTGCTCCAGGGTGGCGGACCAGTTGATCCGGCCCAGCGCCGCGTCCCGGTCGGCCTCGCTGAGCTTGCCGCGCACCACGCCCTTGTTCAGCGAGGTCTTGACGGACTCGAAGACCTTGGCGGACTTCTCCGCGCCCCGGGTGACCGAGACGACCTCGTAGCCGGCCTTGGCGAAGACCTCGATGATGCCGGTGGCCATCGTCCCGGAGCCGACCACGCCGACCTTGGCGATCCCCCGGGCGCCGTCGGCGAGGGCCGACTCCGACGCCACGGGCGTCTGCTCGTCGGGTACGACCACCGGGGAGCCCGGCCGCTCGTAGGTGTAGAAGCCCCGGCCGGACTTGCGGCCGAGCAGACCCGCGGTGACCATCTGCTTGATCAGCGGCACCGGGGCGTGCCGGCGGTCGCGACCGCCCCGCCGGTACATGGTGTCCAGGATCTCGTACGCGGTGTCCAGGCCGATCAGGTCCATCAGCGCGAGCGGGCCCATCGGCAGGCCGCAGCCGAGCTTCATGGCGGCGTCGATGTCCTCGCGGGTGGCGTACCGCGACTCGAACATGCTGACGGCGTGGTTGAGGTAGCCGAAGAGCAGCGCGTTGGCGATGAAGCCGGCCCGGTCGTTGATGGTGACGTCGACCTTGCCGAGCCGCTCGCAGAGCGCCTCGACGTCGGCGACCACGTCGGCGGAGGTGACCACCGTGCGGACCACCTCGACCAGCTTCATCACCGGGGCGGGGTTGAAGAAGTGGATGCCGATCACCTGGTTGGGCCGGGTGGTGGCGACCGAGATCTCGGTGACGCTCAGCGACGAGGTGTTGGTGGCCAGGATCGCCTCGGGCTTGCAGACCCGGTCCAGCTCGGCGAAGATCCGCTGCTTCAGGTCGAGGTGCTCGGGGACGGCCTCGATCACCAGGTCCACCGAGTGCAGCGCGTCCAGCCCGACCTGGAAGTTCACCCGCGACAGCAGGGCGTCCCGGTCGGCCTCGGCGAGCTTGCCCTTGGCGACGGCCCGGTCGGTGGAGCCGGTGAGGGTGACCCGGCCGCGCTCCAGGGCGGCCGCGGAGATCTCCACCGCGACGACGTCGACGCCGTTGCGGGCGAACACCTCGACGATGCCGGCACCCATGGTGCCCAGACCCACCACACCCACACTGGTGAACTCGCGCGCCACGACCGGCCTCCCCTGGTTGCTCCGCACCCCGCCGACTTGAACGGCGACTAAGGTTATGCGCCGGAGTCTGCCACGCGACGCTGCGTTGTCGAGACGCCGTGGGATATTTCACGCACCGGGTCAGTTCGTCGCCGGCACCCCCGTCAGCGCCAGCAGTTCGGCCACGAACTCGGCCGGCCGTTCCACGTGCGGGCTGTGCCCGCAGCCGGGAAGTACCACCTCACGGTACGTGCCGCCGGCCGCGGCGTACCGCTCCAGCACCGCCCGGGTCTGCCCGACCATCGGCTGCGGCGGGCACGCCTGCTCCCCCGGCCAGCCCGGCACCATCCCCAACGACCCCAGGTACGCCAGGTCGAACAGCGAGGTGTCCGAGACGATCACGTCGGCGTCACCGCGTACCCAGGCGACGGGTGGCTTGACCTCGACCGCGACCAGCTCGTCGGCGAGCCGGAAGTGGGCCGGGGCGAGCGCGTTGAGCACGCCGCGCGACCCGGGCGCGGTGCCGGGCCAGTGCGGCGAGGTGCCCGCCGTGCCGGGGTAGTTGTCCTCGCCGGTGGCGGTGGAGAGCAGGCTGTCCAGCAGCAGCTCCTCGTCCTCGCCCAGCGAGGCCGGGTCGGCGACGTAGGTGGCCCGCAGCACGCTGCGGGGGCTGGTCGGGGCGTCCGCGCTCCGGTCGCCGGCGGCGAGCCTGGCCACGAAGTCCGGGTTCACCGAGCCGGCGCCGGTGCCGGCGAAGTCGGGCGTGGTCGGGGTGCCGTCGAGGTCGCGGGTGCCACCGAAGCCGTACGGCGACACCGGGGCCTCCAGCAGCAGAGCCGCCACCCGGTCCGGGTGGTCGACCAGCAGCCGCATCGCCACCCCGCCGCCGAGGG
>NZ_JAEVHN010000672.1:0-3299 GCF_016803375.1 Micromonospora sp. 4G55 | reverse complement strand
GGCCGATCCAGTCGGCCCGGGCCAGGTTCACCCCGAACAGGCCGTCCGGGTCGGTCCAGAACTCGCGTACGGTGAAGCCGGCCGCCGCCAGCTCCCGGGCGATCCCCTCCGGCCGGAACTTCGCCGACACCTCCGTGCGCAGCTCCTCGCCCGCGGCGAAGTCCACCGCCAGGTCCAGCACCCGAACCCGCATCGCCCGATCGGCCCGCAGCCGCATCTCGATCCACTCCCGGTCCGGATCCCAGCGCGCCACGTGGGTGAACGACTCCGCGTCGAAGTCCGCGCCCAGCTCCCGGTTGACCACCCGCAGCACGTTGCGGTTGAACTCCGCGGTGACCCCGGCCGCGTCGTCGTACGCCGGCACGATCACCGCCGGGTCCTTGACCAGGTCGGTGCCGATGAGCAGCCAGTCGCCCGCCTCCAACGTCGCGCGCATCGCGGACAGGAACGCGGCCCGCTCGGCCGGCAGCAGGTTGCCGATGGTGCCGCCGAGGAAGACCACCAACCGCCGCCCGCCGGTGGGCAGCCGGTCGAGCTGACGGGTGAAGTCGCCGACGATGCCGCGTACCCGCAGACCTGGATAGTCGGTGGCGATCTGCTCGGTGGACTGGCGCAGCGCGCTGACCGACACGTCCAGCGGCACGAAGGTGCCGAGCCCGCCCCGGCGGGTGAAGGCGTCCAACAGCAGCCGGGTCTTCTCCGAGGAACCGGAGCCCAGCTCGATCAACGTCTTCGCGCCGGTCAGCTCGGCGATGTCGGCGGCCCGCTCGGCCAGCACGGCCCGCTCCGCGCGGGTCGGGTAGTACTCGGGCAGCCGGGTGATCTCCTCGAACAGCTCGCTGCCCCGGGCGTCGTAGAACCACTTCGGTGGCAGCCACTTCTCCTCGGCGCTCAGCCCGACCCGTACGTCCTCCCGCAGGCTGCGCCCCAGGTCCTGTTCCTCGAGGTAGATCTCCAACGGCTCCGCGCCCATGAGGTGTCCCTTCTCCTTCGCGAACGTCCCTGTCTGCACCTGCGAACTGCTGCGGCGTCACGCTCCCGCCAGGGCGCGCACGCGCACCGAGGTCGAGGTCGCCACCACCAGGTGCCGGTCCGGCAACGACCGCCAGCCCGGGTCGTCGTCGTGCGGCTCGGAGGCCAGCAGCACCGACTCCGGCGTCGCGAGGACGGACATCGCGTGCCCGGCCACGGTGGCCACCATCGTCCGGCCGTCGGTGAGCAGCAGGTTCAGCCGCGACCCGGGCGCTGCCTCCGACACCAGCCCAACCGTCTCCGCGACCGCCTCCGCCGGGTCGGCGCCGGCCCGCAACCGGTGCCGCACCAACGCCCAGAGCAGGGCGGAGTCGGTCGGGGCGTCGAGGGTGAGCAGGTCGCGGACGGGAAGGGTGTCGGCGAGCGGCACCAGCGCGTCGGGCCAGCCCCGCACGACCCCGTTGTGGCTGAACAGCCACCGCCCCTCGGTGAACGGCGCGGCGGCGGACTCCTGCACCGGCATGCCGACGGTGCCGGAGCGGACGGCGGCCAGCACCGCGCCGGCGAGGGTCACCCCGGCCAGCGCCGGCAGCGTCACGTCGCTCCAGATGGGCTGGGCCCGCCGGTAGCGCACCGGATCGCCCTCGCCGGGGTACCACCCGACGCCGAAGCCGTCGGCGTTGACGGTCCCGCCGCCGCGCATGTCCCGGGGTGCCCAGGACTGCCGGACCAGCGAGTCCGGCGGGTCGTACAGCAGGGCGCGCAGGCTCAGCGGAGGCCCCAGGTAGGCCAGGTGCCGACACATCAGGCGGTGCCGCCGATCACCCGTGCGCCTCCTCGGGCCGGGCGTCGCGGGCGCAGCGGAAGCCGCTGAAGATCTGCCGCCGGATCGGGTAGTCCCAGTTGCGGAACGTGCCCCGGCAGGCCGCCCGGTCGGTGCCGAACGAGCCGCCGCGCAGCACGCGGTAGTCGTCGCCGAAGAACACCTCGGAGTACTCCCGGTAGGGGAAGGCCGTGAACCCGGGGTGACCCCGGAAGGTGCTCGACGTCCACTCCCAGACGTCGCCGATCAGCTGGTGCACGCCCAGCGGCGAGGCGCCCGCCGGGTACGCGCCCACCGGCGCCGGCCACAGGTGCCGCTGCCCCAGGTTGGCGTGCTCGCCGGTCGGGTCCTCGTCGCCCCACGGGTACCGGCGGGAGCGGCCGGTGCCCGGGTCCCAGCGGGCCGCCTTCTCCCACTCCGCCTCGGTGGGCAGCCGCCGCCCCGCCCAGGCCGCGAAGGCCTCCGCCTCGTACCAGCAGACGTGCACCACCGGCTCGTCGTCGCGGACCGGTGACCACCGCCCGAACCGCCGGTACGCCCAGCCGTCGCCGTCGCGCCGCCAGTGCATCGGCGCGGTCAGTCCCGCCTCGGTGCGGTGCCGCCAGCCCGGCCCGCTCCACCAGCGCGGGTCGTCGTATCCGCCGGCGGCGATGAACTCGCGGTACCGGCCGTTGGTGACCGGCGCCGCGTCGATGAGGTACGCGGGCAGCTCGACGGTGTGCGCGGGGCGCTCGTTGTCCAGCGCCCACGGGTCGGTGGAGGTGCCCATGGTGAACCGGCCCGCCGGCACCAGCACCTCGTCGGCGACCCGTACCCGGGGCTCGGGCGGTGGGGGCGCGTCCAGGACCGCGGGCCCGGCGCGCAGCTGGTGGGTGGCGAGCATCGTCTCGTCGTGCTGCTGCTCGTGCTGCACGATCATCCCGAAGGCGAAGCCCTCGGCGATCAGCGGACGGTCGGTGAACCGGATGCCGTCCAGCAGGTCGAACACCTTGTCCCGGACCGTCGACACGTAGGCGCGCGCCTCGGCGGGAGGCAGCAGCGGCAGCGACGGGCGGTCCTTGCGGGGCTGCTTGAACGCGTCGTACAGGTCGTCGATGTCGTGGCGGACCGGCTCGCGCCCGCCGACGTCGCGCACCAGCCAGAGTTCCTCCTGGTTGCCAACGTGGGCGAGGTCCCAGACCAGCGGGGACATCAGCGGGGAGTGCTGGCGGGTCAGGTCGTCGTCGTCCACCGCCTCGGTGAGCAGGACCGTCCGGGCCCGGGTCCGCTCCAGCTCCGCCGCGATCCGGCTGCGCAGCACCTCTGGCTGCGTGTCCGGCTGTTCGGTGGTGGTCACCGGTGCCCCCTCTCCGCGGCGGCCCGTCGCCGCCGGATTCCTCGGCTCGTCTCGTCGTGGGTGCCCGGCGGCAGGTCCAGCCGGGGCAGCGCCTCCAGCGCCAGGTCGAGCAGGGCGGCGGCCGCCGCGGCCAGCGGCGGGTCGGCCAGGCCGTACCGGGCGGCGGCG
>NZ_JAEVHN010000671.1:0-3299 GCF_016803375.1 Micromonospora sp. 4G55 | reverse complement strand
GCGCCGGAGGCCCACCGGCCGCCGCCGCGCCGGGCAGGGCGGCGGGTACGCGCCGTGGCCGTGGCTCAGCCCAGCGACCGCAGCCGCCCGGCCAGGTCGCCGGCGAAGAAGTCGAGGAAGCCGTCCGGGTCGGGGCCGGCGTTCTGCAGGACGATGTGGTCGTAGCCGGCGTCGACGAACGCCTTGACCGCCGCCACGTGCACCTGCGGATCCGGGCCGACGGCGAACTGCCGCCGGATGTGGTGGTCCTCCACCCAGGAGGTCGCCGCGTCGAAGTTCGCCGGGTTGGGCAGCTCGCTCATCACCTTCCACCCGGTGATCGCCCACCGGCTGGTTTCCCATGCGGCCCGCACCGCCTGTTCCTCGTCGCCGGCCCAGGCGAGCGGCACCTCGGCGTAGCGGGGTCCGGCGCCGCCGGCCGCCCGGTAGTGCTCGGCGATGGACGACTTCGGCTCGGTGGCGAACAGGCCGTCACCCAGCTCGGCCGCCATGGTGGCCGAGGACCTGCCGCTGGCCGCCACGGCGATCACCGGCGGGGTGTCCGGCAGGTCGAAGACCCGGGCGTCCTCCAGCTGGAGGTGCCTGCCCTCGTACGACTGGTAGCCGCCCTGCCAGAGCAGGCGGATGATCTCCAGCGCCTCGCGCAGCCGCTCGTGCCGCCCCCGTACGCTCGGGAAGCCCTGCCCGACCACGTGCTCGTTGAGGCGTTCCCCGGCACCGACGCCGAGGGTGAACCGGCCGTCGGAGATCAGCGCCATGGTCGCCGCGGCCTGCGCGATGATCGCCGGGTGGTACCGCACGGTCGGGCAGGTGACCCCGGTCGCCAGCCCCAGGCTGCTCGTCTTCGCGGCGATCGCGCCCAGCACGCTCCAGGTGAAGGACGAGTGGCCCTGCACGTCGAGCCAGGGGTGGAAGTGGTCGCTCATCTCGACGAAGTCGAAGCCGGCCTGCTCGGCGCGGACCGCCTGGCGGATGATCTCCTGCGGGCCGTAACCCTCCGAGGCCAGCTTGTAGCCGATCTGCATGCCGCGTCTCCGTCCCGTCCGGGGCTGGGCCGCTGCCCTTCCCGGCCCGTCCGCCGGCAAACGCCTGCCCTCGACCCAGCCTCCTAGGACGCGGTAGGGGTGGTGACGGACGTGATCGGGAGCGGACACGAAACGGCCCGCGCCCCGGGGGTGCGGGCGCGGGCCGGGGTCGGTGGACCTACTTGGACGGCTCGGGCAGCTTGCAGTCGACCTTCGGGTTGGCGCCGACGTAGTTCAGCGGCCCGGCCACGATGGTCACCAGGATCGTTCCGGCCTCGGCGCAGTTGGTGTCGTCGTTGCTGTAGTAGCCGCGCTGCCCGGCGGCGATCGCGCCGATGAGCAACCAGATGACGACGAGGACTCCGAGAATCGACGTGCCGCGCATGGGGTGCCTCCAGGGGTCGTGGTGGTGCGAGGTGACGCACCTTGTACCCAGACGCGACGAACGGGTAAACGACATCCGGAACGGTCACCGGCGCACCGGCCGGATCAGTGGGGCGGGGAAGGGCGCTCCGGCGGCTTGCCCCGGCTGCGCAGGGTGTCCGCGACCGCCACGCCGGCGAGCACCGCCATCGCGCTCGCGGCGGCGAAGAGCGGCGGCAGGAACAGCGCCGCCGGGGCGAGGGTCAGCAGGGCCAGCAGCCCGCCGGGGCGCGACAGCGAGACCCGGCTGAACACCTCGTACTCGAAGGCGGACCGGCCGACCAGGAAGAGCGCGGGCCCACCGAGGATGACCGCCGTCCACGACGGCGGGGTGTGCCCCAGCGGCTCGTGCAGCACCAGGTCGAAGCCGGCCGCCGTGGTCACCACCCCGGCCACCAGCGTCAGGTGGGTGTACGGCGCGGTCAGCAGGAAGCTGCTCGGCGCCTTCGCCGCCTGGATCGCGTGCGGCAGCAGCTCACCCGAGCGGTGGACGTAGATCCGCCAGAGCAGCAGGGTGGTGGCGAAGGCGATGGCGAACGCGCCGATGTTCTCCACCTCGGAGTGCCGGAGGCTGAACATGGTGCCGATGACCAGGACGGCGTCGCCGAGCGCGATGATGAAGAACTGCTGGAAGCGCTCTGACAGGTGCTCCGCGGTGACGTTGCGTTGCCGCTCGGGGATCATCCCCAGCCCCGGCACCGGGTACGCCAGCCGGAAGCCGCCGTAGTCGATGGCGAGTGCCAGCGCCCAACACGCCTCGCGGGCGTGCCCGCTGACCGTGGCGCCGATGATCCAGGGGATCGCGGAGACGGCGAACCAGATGAAGATCCGCGCCGCCCGGCGCTGGGTGGGCCGGTGTCCGCGTACCGTGGGCATGAGGAAGAGGCCCCGGCCGAGGTGGATCGCCACGTAGGTGCCGGCGAAGACCAGGCCCCGGTCGGTGAAGGCGTGCGGGATGGCCGTGGTCATCAGTAGCGCGCCGAACATCACCGCCACGATCAGCAGCTTGATCTCCTGGCGCTGCGGGTCGTACATGTCGGTGACCAGGGTGGTGATCGCCCAGGTCCACCAGATGGCCATCAGGATGATCAGGGACTGGCCGGCGTGCTGCCAGGTCAGGTCGATGACCAGGCCCTTGGAGATGAGGGCGAGCGCGACGACGTAGACCAGGTCGAAGAAGAGCTCCAGCAGGGTCACCCGGCGGGGACCCTCCGGGTCACGCACCGGCACGCCGGCTGCCGGGCGGGCGGCTCCGGCATGAGTGGCTGCACGTGCTGCTCCTGCGTACCGGGTTGTCGGCGCGGCGGGCCGCCGTCAGCCCGCTCACCGACCGTAGCGACGGCCGTCCGGCGGCGTGTCCGGTTCGGCGCTTTCCCGTACGCCGCCCCGGGTCGGTGAGCGTCCGGGGGAAACGGTGTGGGCCGGTGTCCGCGCCGAGGCGCGGCCACCGGCCCACGTGGTGCTCAGGCCTGGTCGGCGGCCGGCTCCGGCAGCACCGCACCGGCCGCGGCGCCGGCCCCGGCCAGCAGCTTGGCCTGCTGCGGCCAGGTCGCCAGGCTCGGCGCGGCACGCAGCCCGGCGGTCCGGATGGTCTCGCGCAGCGCCGCCTCGTCCAGCTCGGCCAGCTGGCGGTAGGTGCGGATCCCCGCCGCCTGCAACGCGGCGGCCATCTTCGGCCCGACGCCCTGGATCCGGCGGAAGTCGTCCGGCGCCTCGGCGTCCGGCGTGGCCACGATGTCCGCGTCGGCGGTCGCCGGCTCGTCGGACGCGACCGGCGCCTCGTCATCCAGCGCGCGACGGGGAGCGGGGATCACCGGGCTGACCGGCTCCGCGGCCTCGACCTCGGCCGGG
>NZ_JAEVHN010000670.1:0-3315 GCF_016803375.1 Micromonospora sp. 4G55 | reverse complement strand
CGGGCGGCCAGCGCGGTCGCCGTGGTCGGTCAGCTCGGCGGCGAGGGTGCCCACCGGCACCTCCCCGGCCGACCGGTCGCCGAACGCCCGGCGGTGCACGGTCAGCTCGCCCGGCACCTGCCGCAGCGCGGCCGCGGCGGTGGCGGCGAAGTGCATGGCGGCGGCCGGGGTGGGCGCCCGGTCCAGCCAGTCCAGGTGCCGCTCGACGAGTTCGAGGGCGCGGGCGTCGTTCCCGGTCAGGGTGCAGAACTCGACGTGGTCGGCGATCTCCCACAGGTCGGAGAGGTTCGACCGCAGCCGCCGGTACGCCTCCCGGTGCGCGTCCCGCGCGGCCGCTGACCGGCCGGTACGCAGGTACGCCGGCAGCAGCGCGGTGAGGATCGCCTGCGGCTGCTCCGTGCAGCTGAGCCGGCCGGCGAGCACCGGCTCGGCCAGGGCCACCGCCTCGTCGTGCCGGCCCACCTCAGACAGGTGGTGCACCTGCGTGGTCGGGTCGCAGCCGGCGCAGTCGGAGAGGGCGTCGCGGGGGGTGGTCATCCACCGGCGGTACCAGTCGGCGGCCTCGTCGTGCGCCCCGAGGTGCGACGCCACCAGGTAGCAGTGCTTGTACACGGCCTGCAGCGAGTGCCCGGTGTCCCGGTAGCGCCGCTCCATGTCCTCCAGCACCGCGTAGGTGCGGTCCAGCGGCAGCTCGGGGAACTTCAGCATGGCGCTGACCATGTACTTGAAGTGCCAGAGGAGCTGGTGGGCGAAGCGCTGGTGATAGGGCTGCGGGTCCCGGTCGAACTCGGCGAGGCACCAGGAGAAGGTCACGAAGGACTTCGCCGGCTCGCCGCCGTAGACGTACGCGGTGGTGGCCTGCATCCGGGCGGCGAAGGCGAGGTGCCGGTCGTCGCCGGCGTCGGCCCGCCGGATCAACTGTTCCAGCGCGGCGGTCTGCCCCGCCCCGTACGGCATGTTGTGGGCCTCGTGCAGCAGCCGCCACAGGTCGTCGTCGCTCACGGTCGGTTCACTCCCGTCCCGGTACGGCCCGGCCGAGCAGGCCGAGGAAGGAACTGTTCAGCAGGGCGGCGTCGGCCGCGCGGATGGGATGGTGGCCGAGCAGCAGCGCCTGCCCGTAGAGCGCCTCGACGGCGAGCCCGACCAGCTCCGGGTCGGTCAGCGTGGTGACCCGGCGGACCAGCGGGTTGCGGTGGTTGAGCACCAGCTGCGGGCGGTCCGGCGGGGCGGAGGCGGCCAGCGCGTCCAGCACGCCGCCCCACAGCTCGTCGGCCTTCTCGCGGCTGGCGGCGAGCTGGTCGTTGAACGCCGCCGAGCGGCTGACCAGGTAGAGCGCCGGCAACGAGACCGGGTCGTACGCCCGGACCACCACCTCGCAGCCGAGCCGTTCCAGGGCCCGCTGGGCGCCGGTCAGGAACGGCCGCAGGGCCAGCTCGACGTGCGGTTCGAGCGCCTCGAAGCGGGTGGTCAGGTCGCTCGGCTCCAGCCGTTCGATCAGCACCGACCGGTCCACCGCGGGCAGCCGCTCGATCAGCTCGGTGTCGTACGTGTAGCCGCCGTTGACCACGGCCAGGTCCTGCGCCGCCGCGACGGCGGCGAGCTGGCGGAACTCGTCGAGGCTGGCGGCGTACCGGAGCAGGCCGTGGCGCTGCCGGAACTCGGCGAGGGTGAGCGTGCCGACGTTGGTCTCCATCGGCCACCACTGGTCGACCAGGCGCAGCATCTCGTCGTCGTGCAGGGCGAGCGCCTTGACCCCCAGGTGGTGCACCTGGAGGAACTCGGCGAGCCGGCGCGGGTCGTGCTTGGCCAGCCGCACCAGCCAGCCGCGCACCTGGTCGCCGAGGGCGTCCCTGGTGCCGGTGAGCAGGGTGTCCTCGTAGAGCGCCTCGCGGCTGGCGGTGGGCCGCAACTCGCTGGCGTCCACCACGCAGTGGGCGAAGAAGGCCCAGTCCGGCAGCAGCCCGTCGGCGTGCTCGGTGAGCAGCATCCGCTTGAGGTAGACCCGGTGCCCGGCCCGCGCTGCCCGGGTTCACCGGGGTGGGCAGGATGAAGGCCACCCCGGTCAGCCCGGCCTCGGGCACCGCCAGCGGCACCACGTCGAACGGGACGAAGCCGAGGGTCTCCTGGGCGTACCGGACCAGGGCCGCCCGGTCCAGCGGCGCGCCGGGGACGGTCGGCCAGGGCGGCGGCCCGGCGGTGGTCGGGGTGTCGCGACCCGCACGTCGACCGGCAGCAGGCTGCCGTAGAGCCGGGCCAGCTCGGTCACCGTCGGCACGCCGAACCACTGGTCGGCGTCGCGGCGGGGGCACCAGCGTGACCGTGGTGCCGGGCTCCGGCCGGGCCTGCTCGGGCGGGGCGGGCCGGACGGCGTACCGGCCGTCGGACCAGCCCGTCCAGAGCACGGTCGGCTGGTCGGCGTGCCGGGTGACCACCCGGATCTCGTCGGCGACGAGGAAACAGGAGAGCAGGCCGATGCCGAACTGGCCGAGGAACTCGTGCCGGGAGAAGCCCAGCTCGTCGCGCTTGGAGCTGCGGCCGATGGTGGCCAGCAGCTCGTGCACCTGCGCCTCGGTGAGGCCGACGCCGGTGTCGTGCACCCGCAGGGTGCCGTCGCCGGTCAGCTCCGGCGGCTCGATCCGGACCCGGGCGGGGGCGTCCGGTTCGGTGGCGCGGCGGGCGGTGATCGCGTCGACGGCGTTCTGGAGCAGTTCCCGGACGTACACCCGTGGGCTGCCGTAGAGGTGATGACTGAGCAGGTCGACCACGCCACGGAGGTCGACCTGGAAGGTGCGGTCCACACGCTCTCCCCGGTCGGATTCGGCGCTCACCGTACCGGTGATGACTGACGCTGTCCGACCCCTTTCCGGTCGCCTTGACCCTCGACCCGGTCGAGGCGGCAGGGTCCGTCGGCATGACCGCCACCCCACTCGGCCGGGACTACCGGCTGCTCTGGTCCGCCGCCGTCTCCTCCCGGTTCGGCGACGCCCTGCGTACGCCGGCGCTGGCCCTGCTGGCCGCGACGTTGACCCGCGACCCCCGGGCGGTGGCCGTGGTGACCGTCGCCGGGCAGCTCCCGCCGCTGCTGCTCGGCCTGCTCGGCGGCGTGTACGCCGACCGCTGGGACCGCCGCCGGACGATGGCGCTGGTGGACGCCCTGCGGGCGGCCGTGGTCGCGGCGCTGGCCGCCACGGTGGCGGTGGACCGGGCGCCGACCGCTGGGACCGCCGCCGGACGATGGCGCTGGTGGACGCCCTGCGGGCGGCCGTGGTCGCGGCGCTGGCCGCCACGGTGGCGGTGGACCGGGCCGGTGTGCCG
>NZ_JAEVHN010000669.1:0-3317 GCF_016803375.1 Micromonospora sp. 4G55 | reverse complement strand
ACCTCGACGGCGGCCTCGCCCGGCTCAGCGGGGGCAGCGACCGGCTCGCCGCCGGCCTGACCAAGCTGGAGGGCGGCGCCGGCCAGCTCGCCGACGGGCTGACCGCGGGGGAGAAGAAGATCCCCGGGTACGACGACGCGGCCGACCGGGCCGGTGTCCTCGGCGATCCGGTCTCGCTGGACCGCACGTCCGAGCACCCCGCCGGCTCGTACGGCGTCGGGTTCGCCCCGTACTTCCTCGGGCTGGCGCTCTGGGTCGGCGCGATGATCACGTACATGCTGCTGCGGCCGGTGAACCCGCGGCACGTGATGTCCGACGCGCCCGCCTGGCGGGTCGCGCTCGCCGGCTGGCTGCCCGCCGCGGCGATCGGACTGGCCCAGGCCGGGGTGCTGTTCACCGTGGTCACCCTGGTGCTCGGCCTTGACCCGGAGCACCCGGCGGCGACGTTCGGGCTGCTCGCGCTGACCTCGCTGGCGTTCACCGCGATCATGCAGTGGCTCGGCGCGCAGCTCGGCCCGGCCGGCCGGCTCGCCTCGCTGGCCCTGCTGATGCTCCAGCTCACCTCCTCCGGCGGCACCTACCCGGTGCAGACCTCGCCCGACTTCTTCCAGGCCGTCCACCCGTGGCTGCCGATGACGTACGTGGTGCAGGGGCTGCGGCACACCATCAACGGCGGGTCGTCGGCGACCGTGGTCACCGGTGCGCTGGTCATCGCCGCCTTCGGCGCGGCGGCGCTGGTGCTCACCGTCGGCGCGGCGCGCCGGTCCCGGCGACTGACCCCGGCGAAGCTGCACCCCGAACTGACCATGTGAGGATGCTGATGGGCCGGACGGGGGTACGCGAGCAGCCCCTCCCCGGCTCGCACCGGTCCGTCACGGACCGGTCGGGCGGACGGGGAGGGCGAGTGACGGACGGACGGTCGCGGCGGCGGGAGGACACCCGGCAGCGCCTCTTCGTGGCGGCGGTGGAACTCATCGCCGAGCAGGGCTTCTCCGCCACGACGGTGGACGACATCGCGGCCCGCGCCGGGGTGGCCAAGGGCACGGTCTACTACAACTTCGAGTCCAAGACGGTCCTCTTCGAGGAGCTGCTGCGACACGGCATCGGCCTGCTCACCGCCGACTTCCGGGCCGCGGTGGCCGGCCTGCCGCCGCGCGAGGCGCTCGCCGCCCTGGTCCGCGCCGAGCTGGAGTACATCCGGCGCTACCGGGCCTTCGCCCAGCTGCTGCTCTCGGAGATGTGGCGGACCAACCGCGAGTGGCAGCAGACCCTGCGCCTGCTGCGCGGGGAGGCGATCGAGGTGATCGCCGACACCGTCCGGGCCGGGGTGGCCAGCGGTGACCTCCCCGCCGACCTGGACGTACGGACCGCCTCGTCGGCGCTGTTCGGCGTCGGTCTGGTGGTGGCCGTGGACTGGCTGGTCTTCCAGCCGGAGCGGCCGATCGAGGACGTGCAGGAGGCGCTGCTCGGCATCGTCCGGCGGGTCGCCCAGACCTGACCTCCGGGGGCCGCCGGGCAGGTCGGGGCGCGGGTGGGGGCGCGGTAAATGCGTTGAATCGTCGCGGCCGGCGGACCAGGCTGGGGCGTACCGCCACCAACCCGAGTCCGGAGGGACCCTCCCCATGCGCCTGCTCCGTGATCTCTGGGCCACCGCGCCACGCCGGATGACGGTGGTGGTCGTCCTGATCGTGCTCGGCGCCGCCGGGCAGGCCGCCGCCTCGGCATTGGCCGGCCCGGTCCTGGTGCACCGGTCCGCCCCGTTCTTCGCCCTGCTGGTGGTGGCGCTGGTCGCCGCCGTCCTCAGCGACCTCGTCATCGGCCTGCTGATGGCCGGGCTCACCGCCGACTGGTCCGCCGACGTCCGCCGCCGGCTCTGCCGGGTGGCGCTCGGGCAGGACCTGACCACCCTGGAGACCACGCCGGTCGGCGAGCTGCTGGACCGGATCGACAACGACGTCTACCAGGTCGCCTCCGAGCTGCGGAACACCGGCGTACGACTGGTGCAGGGGCTGGCGGTCTGCCTGCTGGCCACGGTCAGCGCCCTGTTCGTCTGGTGGCCGGCCGGGGTCGGCATGCTGGTGCTCACCGCCCTGCTCGCCGTCGTGCTGCGCCGCCCCACCGCGCGTATCGGCCCGGCCCGGATGGCCGAGGAGGAGGCCTGGTCGGACCTCGCCGCCGTGATGGAGGAGGCGGTGCACGGCCAGGACGACGTACGGACCAGCCTGGCCCGGCCGTACGTGCTGCGCCTCTACGCCGGGCGCGCCGCCGAGGTGCTGGCCCGGTGCCGGCGGGTGTTCCTGATGTCCGCCCGGGTCACCACGATCGCCGCCGGCGCCGTCCGCGCCGGCATCGCCGCCGTGGTGCTCGGCGGGGCCTGGGCGCTGGCCACCGGCCGGATCGACGGCGCCCGGCTGACCGCGATCTGGCTGCTCGCCATCGCCTTCGGGGCCACCGTCGAGCACCTCGCCCGCTGGGTGCCCCACCTGCAGTACGCGCTCGGCGCGTGGGCCCGGGTGCAACTGCTCTCCGACGCCCGGCAGGAGCCGGCGGGCGGCGCGGCCCCGGCCGAGGGCGACCTCAGCGTCCGTGGGCTCACCTTCCAGTACCCGGACACCGCCGACGCCGAGCGGGGGCCGGCGCTGCGTGACATCCGGCTCACCTTCGCCCGCGGCCGGTCGTACGCCCTGGTCGGGCGGACCGGGTCGGGCAAGTCGACGCTGGCCAAGGTGCTCACCCGCGCGGTCGACGTGCCGCGCGGCACGGTCTTCCTCGGCGACGCCGACCTGGTGGACCTGGACGTCGAGCAGTTGCGCCGGTGGGTCGCCGTGGTCCCGCAGCGCACCGAGATCCTGGCCGGGACGCTGGCCGAGAACGTCGCGCTCTTCGACCCCGACCTGCTCGACGACGCCACCCGGGCGCTGGAGGAGCTGGGGCTGGCCGGCTGGATCGCGGAGCTGCCCGACGGCGTCCGGACCCGGCTGGGCGAGGGCGGGCACGTCCTCTCCGCCGGTCAGGAACAGCTGGTGGCGTTCGCCCGGATCCTGGTCCGCGACCCGCACGTGGTGATCCTCGACGAGGCCACCGCCCGGTTGGACCCGGTCACCGAGACCCGGGTGCGCCAGGCCACCGAGCGGCTGCTCACCGACCGGATCGGCATCGTCATCGCGCACCGCCTCTCCTCGGTGCGCCGCTGCGACGAGGTGGTGGTGATGGCCGACGGCGCGGTACTGGAGGCCGGCCCGCTGCGCGAGTCGGAACGCTTCGCCGAGCTGCTGGCCAGCAGCCACGCCGCCGCGTACGCCCCGGCCGGCGCGGGC
>NZ_JAEVHN010000668.1:0-3325 GCF_016803375.1 Micromonospora sp. 4G55 | reverse complement strand
GCTCGCGGTCAGCGTCGCGTCCGGGCTCTGCCGCCGTCTGGCTGGGCTGCGGCACCGGATGCCGATCGCGATCGCCTGGTCCACCCCGGGCGCGGCGCTGCTGGTCGCCACCGGCCCGGTCCCCGGCGGCTGGCCCGCGGCGGTCGGCGCGTTCCTGCTCTGCGGGGTGCTCATCGTGGCCGCGGGTCTCTTTCCGGTGCTGGGTCGGGCGGTCGCCGCGATCCCGGGCCCGGTGGCGGCGGCGATGCTGGCCGGGGTGCTGCTGCCGCTCTGCACCGCCCCGGTGCGGGCGCTGGTCGAGGTGCCCCGGCTGGCCGTACCGGTGATCGTCACCTGGCTGGTGCTGCACCGGTTCGCCCGACGTTGGGCCGTACCGGCGGCGCTGGTGGTGGCCGCGGTGACGATCGCGCTCACCTCGCCGGCCGGGGGCGTCGGCGGGTTCCGGCCGGTGGTCGAGCTGACCGCGCCGGCGTTCACCGTGCCGGCGCTGGTCGGGCTGGCGCTGCCGCTCTTCCTGGTCACCATGGCCGCCCAGAACGTCCCCGGTACGGCGGTGCTGCGCGGCTACGGCTACCAGCCGCCGCTGAACGCGGCGCTGCGGGTGACCGGGCTGGCCAGCGCGCTCGGCGCGCCCTTCGGCGGACACGCGGTGAACCTCGCGGCGATCAGCGCCGCCCTGGCGGCCGGGCCGGACGCCCACCCCGACCCGGAGCGGCGCTGGATCGCCTCGGTCACCGCGGCCTGGGGCTGGCGCTGCTCGGGTTGGGAGCGGGGGTGGCTACCGCGCTGGTGCTGCTCTCCCCGCCGGTGCTGATCGAGGCGGTGGCCGGGCTGGCCCTGCTCGGCGCGCTGGCCGCGGCGGTTGCCGCGGCGGTCGCCGAGCCGGAGAGCCGGGAGGCGGCGGTGGTGACCTTCGTGGTCACCGCTTCGGGGGTGAGCCTGCTCGGGGTGGCCGGCGCGTTCTGGGGCCTGCTCGCCGGCTGGCTGATGCTGCTGCTCTTCCGCCGGCGTGCCGCGTCGCCGCCAGCCGGCCCGGCGGGAGCGGCCACGCCGGCCGGACCGCCGCTCCGGCCACGGTGCCGGCACCCTCCCGCGCGGCGGAAAACGGATCGGGTGAGGTCAGCCAGGCCGGCTCGGCCGAGACCGGATCGGGTCAATTCGGGTCGGACGGGAGCGGGTCGGATCCGGCCGCGCCGGCCGAGGCCGGCGGCGAGGTCACGAGGCGTTGACCGTCACGTCCACCGCCCCGTGGTGGCGGATCGGTGGCGATCCGGGAGAAGACCACTGTGGGGTCTGCTGGTGGATCGGGGCGGGCGGCGTCGGGTGCCGAGTGCCCACTGAACTGACTACCGACCTGATGACGTAGACGACTCACGGGGTGTCGTACGCCGGAGACCAGCCTTGAGTCGTCCACGTCATCAGGTCGATAGCGTGTCGACCACACCCGTGGTGGTCGCCTCGGTCCGAGGAAGCCCGGTCGGTCGTCACGTCCCCAGGTCACCGCGAGTGGGCGGCGGTCACTCCTCCGGGGGGAGGTCGCCGACGCTGACGGCGAGGCGTACCTGGCCGTCGGTGACGGCGGCGATCTGGTCGGCCAGCACGTAGACCGCGCCGGTGCGGGCCAGCTCGGTGGAGACCTTGAGGTAGCCGGTACGCAGCAGCCGGGCGGCGAGGTCGGCGGGCACGTCCGGCTCCTCCACCGCGGCCGACTCGATCAGCTCGTCGAGGCTGCCGCCCGGGTCGGCGGTCGGCGCCTGCACGGTCACCGCGTTCGGGTCACCCCGCTGCACGAGGTCGACGGTGCCGACCTCGACGCCGGCCGTGTCGATGACCCGCATGCCGGTGGTGACCCGGGAGATGGTCGCCTGCTGCTCGGTGCCCTGCTGCTTCATTCCCGGGCGGTTCCCGGGCCGGCGCGCCGCTAAACGCCGGTGCTCGGCGGGGCCCAGGCGCTCGGCGGGCGCGGGGAGAGCTCCCGCCAGCCGTCGGTCCCCTCCAGCAGGGCCCGGACGGTCTCCTCGGCCTCCTCCGCGCTGCCGTACTCGTAGAACTGGGAGACGCCCTCCGCACCGCCGGCCCGCTGCTCGACGTGCCAGCGGTCCGCGTCCACCCGGAGGAAGACATCCCGCCGGGCCAGCCGCCCCCATTTGCCGTTCCACCAGTGCTTGCGCTGTTCCATGGCCGGACTCTATCGAACATGTGTACGACACGGGACGGCCCCTGTGGGATTCCCACAGGGGCCGATGTGCATACGTCCCGTCAGCGCGGCGCGGGCGGCTCCGTACGCCGACCGAGCACGTCGTCGAGCGCGCCCCGCTGCTGCGCCGGGGTGGTGTGCCCGCCGGCGACCAGGGCGTCCCGGATCTCGGTCAGCAGCTTGACCTCCTCGCTGGGCGCCTTCGGCGGCGGCTCCTCGCCCCGCCGACGCCGCTCGGCGAGCCGGTTCATCGGATAGACGACCAGGAAGTAGAGCGCCGCCGCGGTGAGCAGGAAGGTGATCAGAGCGTTGAGGAAGGCCACCCAGTCGAACGGGATCTCCCGGAACTTCGGGGTGGACCCGGTGAGGCCGTTCTTGCTGCCGGTGAGCAGCGCGATGAACACCCGGACCAGTGGTTCCAGGAACGACTTGGTCAGCTGCGTGACCACGCCCGTGAACGCGGCACCGATGACGACACCGACCGCGAGGTCGACGACGTTGCCGCGCATGATGAAGTCTTTGAAGCCCTTGAGCATCCGCACTCCCGTGCTGTCCGATTCTGCGTCCGGGACAACCTATGCCCTGGAGGGCGGCTCCAGAAAAGCACCGGCCTCGATCGCCGCGCGGGCCGGATCGCCGTCCCGGATGGCGGCGACGAGTCGACCGTGGTCGACGTACCGCTCGGGCTCCAGCGCGTCCCCCATGGCGTGCGCGACCGTGCTGCGCAGCGCCGTGCCGACCGAGGCGTAGAGCTCGGCGAGCATGCCGTTGTGGGCGGCGGCCACCACGGCGGTGTGCAGCGCCGCGTCGGCCTCCACGAACTCCGCCACCCGGCCCGAGCGCCAGGCGGCCTCGCGGGTGGCGAGCGCCGCGTCGAGCGCCGCCAGGTCTTCGGGGGTACGGCGCAGCGCGGCCAGCCGGGCGGCCTCCACCTCGAAGGCCCGCCGGACCTCGATCACCTCGGCCATCCGGTCGTCGGTGAGCCGGCGGGCCACCACCGGGGCCAGTTCGTCGGTGGAGACCACGTACGTCCCGGAGCCCTGCCGGCACTCCAGCACCCCGGCGTGCACCAGCGCGCGGACCGCCTCGCGGACGGTGTTCCGCCCCACCCCGAGCGCGGCGACCAGC
>NZ_JAEVHN010000667.1:0-3326 GCF_016803375.1 Micromonospora sp. 4G55 | reverse complement strand
ACTTAAGAAATGAATTTTTAGATACATTAAGCGGGGGACAAAAGCAAAGAGCTTTTATAGCCATGATCATCGCTCAGGATACTGAATTTATAATGTTTGATGAACCTTTGAACAATCTTGATATGAAGCATAGCGTACAAATCATGCAACTAATGAAAAATTTAGTCAAAGACTTTAACAAAAGTATAGCTGTTGTATTGCATTGATATTAATTTTGCTTCGATTTATTCCGATGAAATCATAGCCTTAAAAGATGGGAAGCTTTTAAAACAAGGTTCAAAAGATGAAATCATCAATCAAGAAAATTTAAAACAAATTTATGATATGGATATACCCGTAAGTCAAATTGAATGGTAAGAAAATTTGTAATTTATTTTTAAAAAGGAGAAAATATGAAAAAATCTTTAGTTTTTGCATTTTTTGCATTTTTTTTAAGTCTAATCTTAACAGCTTGTAATTCAAACTCAAATGAAAACAACGCAAGTTCTACAACAAAAACCAACACTGCTACGGTGAAAGTTTTGCCTATTAGTATGAGCGATGAGGGTGATAGTTTTTTAGTGAAGGATAGTCTAGGAGAAAATAAAATCCCTAAAAATCCTTCTAAGGTAGTGATCTTAGATCTTGGAATTTTAGATACTTTTGATGCTTTAAAATTAAACGATAGAGTCGCAGGCGTTCCTGCTAAAAATTTACCAAAATACCTACAACAATTTAAAAACAAACCTAGTGTAGGTGGAGTACAGCAAGTTGATTTTGAAGCCATTAATGCTTTAAAACCTGATCTTATCATCATTTCCGGACGACAAAGTAAAATTTTATGATAAATTAAAAGAAATAGCTCCAACTTTATTTGTAGGTCTTGATAATGCAAATTTTTTAAGCTCTTTTGAAAACAATGTCTTAAGCGTTGCAAAACTTTATGGTTTGGAAAAAGAAGCTTTGGAAAAAATTTCAGATATTAAAAATGAAATTGAAAAAGCCAAAAGTATAGTTGATGAAGATAAAAAGCTCTTATTAATTCTTACAAATTCTAACAAAATTTCAGCCTTTGGTCCTCAATCTCGCTTTGGGATTATTCACGATGTTTTAGGGATTAACGCAGTAGATGAGAATATAAAAGTAGGCACTCACGGTAAAAGTATCAATTCTGAATTTATATTAGAAAAAAATCCTGATTATATTTTTGTTATTGATAGAAATATCATTGTAGGCAACAAAGAACGAGCGCAAGGCATACTCGATAATGCGCTTGTCGCTAAAACCAAAGCAAGCAACAAAACAAAAAAATTATCTATCTTGATCCAGAATACTGGTATTTAGCAAGTGGAAATGGACTAGAGTCTTTAAAAACTATGATTTTAGAAATCAAAAACGCTGTAAAATAATATAACTTCGCAAGGGCTAGTCTCTTGCTTCGATACTTAATAAAATACTTGGGATTTTCAAGAAAGTTTTAGTGGCGGACAGAGAGGGATTTGAACCCTCGAGACCCGTTAAGATCTGCACCCTTAGCAGGGGTGTGGTTTCAGCCACTCACCCATCTGTCCAATAAAGTAAAGTATGATTATACAAAAAAATAAATAATACCTAGCTTAAAAAGCTAGGAAAAATCAAAGGCTAAGATAAGCCAAAAGCAAAGTTACAACAACCCCTACTCCAAGAACTGCAAATTGTTTACTTCTATCTTTTTTATTTGCAAACAAAGTAATCATAAGCCCTGAAATATAAAGCATAAATAAAGTAATACCAAAGCCTACGCTAAGCACAGAAAAATACCAAGCACCCTTATCTTTATGAAGCATAATCATATCTCCAAGTAAAGATCTTGTTTTTAAGGTAATATTGTATTCATTAGTAGAATTTTGAGTTATATTAGCACTATAATGAGTTCCACCTATTGTTATACCTTTATCTTTACTTTTAATTATATTTGTATTAGATGGTACTTTTAAACCATTTGTTTTTAAATACTCTATTAAAGCTTCTCTTTCTTTACCACTTTCTATAACTTTTGACAATTGATACTGCTCAACTTTTAAGCCCACATCTTGATTAATACCAAAAATATATGCTATACCCGTTAAAGCAAAAAGCAAAGCACAAGGCAAAAAGAACAAACTAAGATAGATATGAACCTGTCTAAACAATTTATTTTTATTGATCATTTTAACTCCTTTTTGATTATCAAAATTTGTGATATTTTGACAAAACAAAGTGAAGCAAAAGTGAATTTTAAATAAAAAGTTTATATTTTTTAAAACAAAGAAAAGAAAAAGTCCCTATGATTATAGGGCTTAAGAATTATTTTTTATCAATCACTTGATAATTTATAAGGAGCAAGCTCTTTATCATGCTCTAAAAGTTCTTTTGGAGGATTGCCATTAACATCTTTTTCATCTGCATAGTTAACGCTCTCCAGCTTTATGATTATTAACATCTACTTTATAATAAAGCTCTCCTGGATTAAATTTTTGAATATCTTCAAAACCTAAATTTGAAGTTTTAAAATCTTTAATTCCATTTGCCGCTGCAATTTCTACAAGTTTAGTTTGTCCCATTCTTGCCATATCAACAGCTTGCAATAACATTCTTGAAGCTTCGTCGAGGATTATGGAAACCAGTTGAGTTTTCAGCATTAACAAAATCCGCTCTCATTTGAGCTTTACGATGAAGTTCTAAAACTTTCTTTTAGCTCTTTCGCTAATTTTTTTCGCATCAGCTTTTCCATCGCTTTGGAATTTTTCCATATTGCCTAGTTCATCGCGTAATTTTTTAGTATCCATAATCAAACTAACAATTGCGTACTCTGCAGTTCTTTGATCATGCGCAACGCTATTTTGTATGTCAAGCACTTGAGCTTTTAAATAATCTTCGCTTTGTTTATGACAAGACTTACAAGCAGAGTTAATATCTCTTAAAGGAGAAGTGATGTTGTGTTGAGTAACCTTTTTAGCTCCTTCTCTAACATAAGGCATATGACAATCCACGCAACTTACCCCATTTGCAGCATGCACACCGCCACTATAAAGTTCACTTTCTGGATGTTGAATTTTAATAATTTGCGCTCCTGTTAATTTATGAGTAAAATCAGCTCCAAATACTCCACGAACTTTATCATAATAATCATCTAGCATTTCAATTCTAAATGGTTGTCCTTTTTTCCATTCACTCCAAGGAAAAGTTAAAACTATACCATCGGTTTCAATCTCTTTAGCTTTATTACCATCTCTCCAAAACTCATACTCATCATAATTTTTCTGAGTTCCATTCCACCATTTTTTAGAACTATCATCTACAATAGTTTCACCCATTACTTTTACTTT
>NZ_JAEVHN010000666.1:0-3330 GCF_016803375.1 Micromonospora sp. 4G55 | reverse complement strand
CGGCGAAACCGGGGTTGCCGCCACTGCACAGCTTGCCGTCGGGGATGAAGCCGACGGTCCGGCCGCCGGCGTCCGAGCGGAGCACGCTGAACCAGTTGTAGAGGGAGTTGGCGCCGCTCTGCGCGACCGCCGCCGAGCAGGCCGGGTTGACCGGCCTGATCTCGCCGGTCGGGCTGAGGCCGTCCTTCCAGCACAGGTAGGTCCGGCTGCCCGGAGTCATCGCCGCGCCGTGCGCGGCGGCGGATCTGGACCGGAGGTCAGGGCGACGGCGCCCAGGGCGAGGGTGGCGGCCGCGGTGAGCAGCGCGGCCGTACGGGAACGGATCACGAGGTTCTCCTGACCCGCGGGGCGGCGCGACGGCCGGCCCCGCTGTGACGAGCGGATGCGACGATCGCGGCGCCACGGCCGGCGGCCCGGGAGTCGGGAGGGCCGGATGGCCGCGCACCGCCCTCGGTCCGCGTCCCGCGGACCGGTGCCCTCGCGTCGGCTCCAGCTCGGCGCCGGTGGTGCGGCAGCCCTCGCACCGGCCCGGCACGCGTCATCCCACCACGCCCCGGCGACCCGGCGCAATAGCCGTTGCTCGATGCCTGGAGACGGGGCTTCGCGCCCGCCGTGGCGAGCACTGTGCCAGCCTGGTACGAAGCGACGGACGCTGGGAGGCGACGTGGGATACGCGGTGGTGCTCGGTGAGGCGCTGGTCGACCTGCTCGACGCCGAGTGCGAGGGCCGGCCGGTCTTCCGACAGGAGATCGGCGGTGGCCCGCTCAACGTCGCCGTCGGGGTGTCCCGGCTCGGCGGCGCGGCCGAGTTCGTCGGGTCGTTCGGCGACGACGTGCTGGCCGGCCGGATCCGCGCCTTCCTCGCCGACGCCGGCGTCGGGCTGGCCGGCGCCGTCGCCGTCGGGGTGCCCACCACCCTCGCGGTCACCACGCACGCCGGGGCCGAGCCCGACTTCCGCTTCTACGGCGAGCCGCCCTCGTACGGCCTGCTCACCGCCGACAATCTGGACCTGGCCCTGATCGAGGGCGCCGACGTGCTCTACTGCGGGTCGATCGTGCTGCTCTGCCCGCCGGTGCTCGCCGCCGCGCGGCGCGCCTGGTCGCTCGCCACCGGCCTGCGGGTGTTCGACCCCAACGTGCGGCCCCGGCTGCTGAACGGCCGTGCGACGCTGGACGGGCTGCGGGAGGTGGTCGCGGAGTTCGCCGCCGGGGCGCACCTGGTCAAGCTGAGTGCGGCCGACGCTGCGCTGCTCTACCCGCGCGAGCCGGTCGAGGGGGTCGCGGCGTACCTGCGCGAGCTGGGGGCGGGCACCGTCGTGGTCACCCTCGGCGCGAACGGCGCGATCGTCGCGGCCGGCCCCGACCCGGTACGCGTGCCCGCGCCGAAGGTGCGCGCGGTCGACGCCACCGGCGCCGGCGACTCGGTGATGTCGGCGCTCATCGCCGACCTGCTGGTCGACGGGGAGCCGGCCGAGCCGACCGACTGGCACCGACGGGTGGCGTTCGCGCTGCGGGTCGCCGGCCTGGTCTGCGAGTCGCCCGGCGGGGCGGTGTCGATGCCCACCCGCGCCGAGGTGCTGGCCCGCTTCGTCGACTGATCCGGCGGTGCTGCTCGCCGTGAGGACGTCCGGCCGCCCGGCTGGCGGGCTGGCCGGCCCGGCCATCTTCGGGCCGGCGGTCGTGCTCGGGTCGACCGTGGCTCAGCGGGAGCGGGTCAGGGTGAGCACCGCGCCGAGCGACAGGGCGGCGCCCCGGCGGTCACCGCTGCCATCGGCAGGGCGCTGCCCTCGCCGCCGAGCCCGACCGCCGGCGCGGCGAGCGCGCCGACCACCGACTGGACACCGCCCATCAGCGCTGCGGCGGTGCCGGCGTGCCGGGCGTGCGGGTCCAGCGCCAGGGCGGTGCTGTTCGGCATCACCATGCCGAGCGAGCCGACGAAGACGAAGAGGGTGACCGCCACCAGCACCAGGCTGCCGGCGAGTGCGCCGGTCAGCACGCCGAGCGCCGCCACCGCGCCGACCACCAGGGTGGTCACCAGCAGCCGGCGCGGGCTGAACCGGTCGAGCAGCCGGGCGTTGGCCTGGCCCATCGCCACCAGGGCGAGCGCGTTGAGCCCGAAGAGCAGGCTGAACGTCGTCCCGGAGAGGCCGAAGACGTCCTGGAAGACGAAGGACGACCCGGAGATGTACGCGAACAGCCCGGCGAAGGCGAAGCCCTGGGTCAGCGCGTACCCCAGATAGGCCCGGTCGGCGACGAGCGCCCGCATGGTGCGGGCGGTGCTGGCCAGGCCCCCGGTGCTGCGCCGTTCGGCGGGCAGCGTCTCCGGCAGCCGCCAGGCCACGGCGGCGGCGAGCAGCAGCCCGATCACCGCCAGGGCGACGAAGACCGCCCGCCAGGAGCCGACGCGCAGCACCAGGCTGCCCACGCTGGGCGCGGCGACCGGCGCCACGCCGAAGACCAGGGTGAGTCGGGAGAAGTACTTCGCGGCGGCCCGACCGGCGTAGCGGTCGCGGACCACCGCCCGGGCCACCACCACGCCCATGCCGCCGGCGAAGCCCTGCGCGAAGCGCGCCGCGGCCAGCGCGGTGGCGTTCGGCGCGACCGCGCAGACCAGCGCCAGCACCGCGTACGCGAGCACCCCGACCAGCACCGGCCGGCGTCGACCCCAGCGGTCGCTGAGCGGGCCGCCGACCAGCTGCCCGAGGGCCAGACCGATCAGGCAGGTGGTCAGCGAGAGCTGGACCTGCGCCTGGGTGGCGCCCAGCTCCCGGGTCATCGCCGGGAACGCCGGCAGGTACATGTCCAGCGACAGCGGGCCGATGGCGGTGAGCGTGCCGAGCAGCACGAGCAGGACCGCCCCCTCGCGGCGGCTCGGCGCGGCGGTGGCGGCCCCGGCGGGCGCGGTCGGCAGTGCGGTGTGTGTCACGGTCCCCCCGGACGGCTCGGCAGCCCGGTAACCTTAGCTCTGTACCCAGAACTATTGCCCTGTGAGGTGGGTGACCCGGATGTCGACCGACGAAGGCACGGCGCGCCTCGGCGCGCTGGTGGGCGAGCTGCACCGGCTGCTGCGCCGGTCAGCCACCCGGCGCGCCAACCGCACGGTGCTGCCCGAGGCGCAGGTCGAGCTGCTGCTGCTGGTCCGCGCCCACCCCGGCATCAGCGGCCGGGAGACCGCCCGGCGGCTCGGCACCGCGCCGAACACGGTGAGCACCCTGGTCCACGACCTGACCGCGGCCGGCCTGCTCGCGCGGGAGCGGGACCGGCCGACCGTCGGGTGGTCCGGCTCTACCTCACCGAGGCGGCCCAGACCCGGATGGCCGACCACGCGCGG
>NZ_JAEVHN010000665.1:0-3330 GCF_016803375.1 Micromonospora sp. 4G55 | reverse complement strand
GCATCCCGCGCCGGACCAGCGCGTCCAGCTCCGGCTCGGGCACCTCGGGGCCGACCACCCGGCGCAGGTTGGCTCGCAGTCGGGCCGTACCCGGGCCGCCTCGGCGGTGGGCGCGGTCCGCGCCCGCGGCGAAGGCCGCGGCCACCACGGGCCGGGGCAGCGCGCGGACCAGGCGCCAGCCGGCGACGTAGCCGAGCTCGGTGAGGTTCACTCCTTGCCGACCAGCTGGGCCTGCCGGTACACGTGCGCCATGCGCTGCCCCACCGTGAAGATCGAGACGGCGGCGAGCAGCCAGAGCGCGACCTCCAGGGCGCGGTCCACGCCGAGCCCGGTGAGCAGGCCGCCCACCCCGACGATCAGCAGCCGCTCGGTGCGCTCGGCGATGCCGACGTTGCCGGTCATGCCGAGCCCTTCGGCGCGGGCCTTGACGTAGGAGACCAGGCTGCCGGCGGCCAGGCAGAGCAGCGCCGCGGCCACCCCGGAGTATTCGTGCTCGGTGGCCAGCCAGTACGCCACCGCGCCGAAGACGGCGCTGTCGGCGACCCGGTCCATGCTCGAGTCGAGGAACGCCCCGAACCGGGTGGAGCCGCCGCTCATCCGGGCCATCGTCCCGTCGAGCAGGTCGGTGAGCGCGAAGACCGTCACGATGAGGGCGCCGGCGACCAGGTCACCCCGGGCGCCGAAGCCGAGGGCGCCGACGAGCACGCCGAGGGTGCCGGTCACGGTGACCGCGTTGGGGGACACGCCGGCGCGGAGCAGGCCGCGCGCGACCGGCTCCACGACACGGGTCATCCCCGCGCGGGCCGTCACTTGGAAGATCTTCGCCATGGCGGTCCCACGATAACGGCCGGCAGCGGTCGGCGACACAGCCGGTCGTCCGACCCGCGTGGCGGAGGCTTGTGTCGGGTCGGTAACGGGTGTGAGATCGGGTGTGGGGGTGAGCCAGCTCACCGGCCCACCCGGCTGAGTACCCGTCGTCCAGGAGAGCACCGGAGGATATCGCCGCGGCACCCGCCCGGGCCCGCTTCCCCGTCGCGAGCGGCGGTCGCCACCAACCACGGCTGAGGGAGGTGCGCCGCGATGGCGCAGAAGAACCAGGAGAAGGGTGTCACCGGCGCGGCGCCGGTGGTGACCGAGCCCGGCAGGGTTCGCAACGTGGTGCTCGTCGGGCACTCCGGGGCGGGCAAGACGACCCTGGTCGAGGCGCTGCTCGCGGCCAGCGGCACGATCAGCCGGGCCGGCAGCGTCACCGACGGCACCACCGTCTGCGACCACGACCCGGCGGCGGTACGCCAGCAGCGCTCGGTGAGCCTGGCCTGCGCGCCGCTCATGCACCAGAACGTCAAGGTCAACCTGCTGGACACCCCCGGATACGGCGACTTCGTCGGCGAGCTGCGAGCCGGCCTGCGGGCCGCCGACGCCGCGCTGTTCGTGGTCTCCGCGGCCGACGGGATGGACATGGCCACCGCCGCCCTGTGGGAGGAGTGCGCCGCGGTGGACATGCCGCGGGCCGTCGCGATCTCCCGGCTGGACCACCCGCGCGCCGACTTCGACGAGGCGGTGGCGCTGTGCCAGCGGGTGTTCGGCGACAACGTGCTCCCGCTCTACCTGCCGATGCTCGGCGACGACGGCGTGTCGGTGGCCGGCCTGATGGGCCTGATCACCCGCCGGGTCTTCGACTACTCCGCCGGGCTGCCCGCCGCCGTGCGCGAGCCGGACCCGGAGCACCTGCCGGCGATCCTGGAGTCCCGCAACGAGCTGATCGAGGGGGTCATCGCCGAGAGCGAGGACGAGACCCTGATGGACCGCTACCTCGGCGGCGAGGAGATCGACACCGACGTGCTGATCACCGACCTGGAGAAGGCGGTCGCCCGGGGCCACTTCTACCCGGTGGTGCCGGTCTGCGCGGAGAGCGGCGTGGGCCTGGACGCGCTGCTGGACGGCCTGGTCGCCGCCTTCCCGTCCCCGCTGGAGCACGAGGTGCCCGCGGTCACCGGCGTGGACGGCTCGCCCCGGCCGCCGCTGAGCTGCGACCCGGACGGCCCGCTGGTCGCCGAGGTGGTCAAGACGACCGTCGACCGGCACGTCGGCCGGGTCTCGCTGGTACGGGTCTTCTCCGGCACGCTCCGCCCCGACCAGGTGGTGCACGTCTCCGGGCACGGCATGGCCGAACGCGGGCACCCCGACCACGACGCCGACGAGCGGGTCGGGCACATCTACACCCCGCTGGGCGCGACGCTGCGCGAGGTGACCGCCTGCGTGGCCGGCGACCTCTGCGCGATCACCAAGTCGGGCAGCGCGGAGACCGGCGACACCATCTCCGCCAAGGAGGAGCCGCTGCTCGTCGCCCCCTGGGCGATGCCCGAGCCGCTGCTGCCGGTGGCGATCGTGGCGAAGAGCCGGGCCGACGAGGACGCCCTGGCCCGCAATCTGGGCCGGTTGGTCGCCGGCGACCCGACGCTGCGCCTGGAGCGCAACCCGGAGACCCACCAGCTGGTGCTCTGGTGCATGGGCGAGGCGCACGCCGACGTCGTCCTCGACCGGCTGCGCAGCGGCGGCGTCGAGCTGGAGACCGAGCCGGTGCGGGTGGCGCTGCGCGAGACGCTGACCGCCGGTGGCCGCGGCCACGGCCGGCACGTCAAGCAGTCCGGCGGCCACGGCCAGTACGCCGTCTGCGACATCGAGGTGGAGCCGCTGCCGCGCGGCGAAGGCTTCGAGTTCGTCGACCGGGTGGTCGGCGGGGCGGTGCCGCACAACTACATCCCGTCGGTGGAGAAGGGCGTGCGGGCGCAGATGGAACGCGGCCTGGTGGCCGGCTACCCGGTGGTGGACCTGCGGGTCACCCTCGTCGACGGCAAGGCGCACAGCGTCGACTCCTCCGACGCGGCCTTCCAGACCGCCGGCGCGCTGGCGCTGCGCGACGCCGCCGAGAAGGGGCAGCCGGCGCTGCTGGAGCCGGTGGACGAGGTGGTCATCCGGGTGCCCGACGGCTCCGTCGGCGCGGTGATGGGCGACCTGTCCGGCCGGCGCGGCCGGGTGCTCGGCACCGAGCCCGACCCGGACGCCGACGGGCGCACCCTGGTCCGCGCCGAGGTGCCCGCCACCGAACTGCTCCGCTACGCGGTCGAGCTGCGCTCGATGACCCACGCACCGGCACCTTCACCCGCGACTTCGCCCGCTACCGAGCCGATGCCCGCCCACCTCGCCGAGCAGGCTCCGCAAGGAACACACCACCCCGCACCCTGACCCACCCCTCCCTTCACCCAGCACTTCCGAGAAAGCGTCGGCCCATTCGGCGAGGAATGGCCACCGCTTTCTCGGAAAGTGCCC
>NZ_JAEVHN010000664.1:0-3336 GCF_016803375.1 Micromonospora sp. 4G55 | reverse complement strand
CTGGCCGAGCCGGTTGCCGGTGAGGCGCAGGGACATCGCCCGGCCGCGCAACCCGGGCGGGGCGGACTCGGCCAGGAACGACATGGTCAGCGGTTGCCCGGCACCCAGGCCCAGCCCGGAGACCGTGACCACCACCGCCATCGCCCAGAGCGGCAGGGGCGGCAGCAGCAGCCCGACACCGGCGGCGGAGAGGGCGACGGTGCCGACCAGCAGCCGGCGCCGGCCGACGGCGGCGACCAGCCGGCCCAGCAGCAGCCGCGAGGCCATCGACGCGACCGCCCGCAACCCCAGCAGTACGCCGATCGAGCCGGCGGCGATACCCCGCTCGGCACCGAGGGCGGGCAGGTAGACCAGGGTGATGTCGACCGCCGCCAGGACGACGCAGCTGACCGCGAGGGCGCGCACCAGTCCGGGCTGGCGGAGCAGGCCGGCCAGTCCACCGGCGGCCGGCCCGGTCGCCTGCCGGTGGTGCCCGGACGGGCGGAGGAAGGCGGCGGTGACCAGCAGTGGCAGGGTGAGCGCGGTGGCGCCGAGGAAGATCGCCCCGGTGTCCGGGATCGGGCGGTCCCCGCCGAAGACCACGATCAGGCCGGGTCCCAACGCCTGGCCCAGCGAGGCGGCGAAGGTGTAGTAGCCGAAGGCCGCGTCGTACCGGTCCGCCGGGGTGCGGTTGGCGACCAGCGCCTGCTGGCCCACCACCGCGCAGAGGTGGCCGGTGCCGAGCACCATGCTGGCCACGACCAGGCCGGCGACCGAGTCGGCGAAGAGCACGAAGCAGGCGCCGGCGGCGGCGAGCAGGCCCGACCCGGCCAGCACGATGCGGCGTTCGCCGAACCGGTCGACCGCGTGGCCGGAGGGGACCGCCAGCAGCAGCGGCACGACGGCGAAGCTGGCCCCGAGCACGCCGAGCCAGGCCGCCGGCACGTCGAGGTCCAGCGCCCGGTACGCCGACGCCGGGCGCAGCATGAAGGTGGCCGCCTGCACCACGATGGTGTGGGTGAGCAGCAGGCCGGTCTGGCCGCGCCCGGGGACCCCGGAGCCCCCGGGCGCCACTCAGTCGGCCTTCACGGCGAGCACCGGGCAGGGCACCCGGAGCAGGATCTCCTGCGCGGTCGACCCCATGATCAGCTTGCCCACCGGGGTGCGGTGCCGGATGCCGATCACCACCAGCGAGATCTCCTCCGCCTCGGCGATCTCGGCGATCTCCTCGGCCGCGTCCCGGCCCCGCATCAGCTGCCGGACGGTGTGCGGTACCCCGTCGGCGGTCAGCTCGCGGACCACCCGGGCCAGGTCGCTCTCCTGGGCGAAGCGCGGGTCGACGTAGGCGTCACCGCGCGAGGTGTTCACCACCAGCACCGGCTCGTCGCGGAACCGGGCCTGCTCCACGGCGGCCCGCAGCGCCGCCTCACCCAGGGCCGAGGGGACGTACCCCACCAGCACGGTCATCGGGTCACCAGCCTTTCCCGAACTCCTCGGACGACGAAGCGGCCGAGCACCGGCCAGAGCAGCACCACCAGCACCACGGCGTAGATCGTCCAGGAGACCCAGCCGCCGAGCAGGCCGTGCAGCTCGCCGCCGGAGAGCTGCAACGCCCGCCGGCCCTGAAGCTCGGCGCGCGGGCCGAGGATCACCCCGACGATCAGCGGCAGGATCGGCAGCCCGAAGCGCCGCATGCCGAACCCGAGCAGGCCGAGGGTGAGCAGCAGGAACAGGTCGAACGGCGAGGCGTTGACCGCGTACGCGCCCATCGAGGCGAAGAAGAGGATCCCGGCGTAGAGGTACGGGCGGGGAATCCGCAGCAGCCGCGCCCAGGCGGGCGCGAGCGGCAGGTTCAGCACCAGCAGCAGCAGGTTGCCCACGAAGAGGCTGGCGATCAGCGTCCAGACCAGACCGGACTCCCGCTCGAAGAGCAGCGGGCCGGGCTGGATGCCGTACTGCTGGAAGGCGGCCAGCATCACCGCGGCGGTGGCGTTGGTGGGCAGGCCGATGGCCAGCATCGGCACCAGCGTGCCGGCGGCGGAGGCGTTGTTGGCCGCCTCCGGACCCGCGACGCCCTCGATCGCGCCCCGGCCGAACTCCTCCGGGTGCTTCGTCAGCTTCTTCTCGGTGGCGTACGACAGGAACGTCGGGATCTCCGCGCCGCCCGCCGGCAGCGCCCCGAACGGGAACCCGTACGCGGTGCCGCGCAGCCAGGGCTTCCAGGACCGCTTCCAGTCCTCCCGCCCCATCCACGGTCGGCCGACCGGGATCACCTCGGCGGCGCGGCGGCGCAGGTGCGCCGCGATCCAGAGCGCCTCGCCGACGGCGAAGATGCCGACCGCCACCACGACCACGTCGATGCCGTCGGCGAGTTGCGGGATGCCCAGGGTGAGCCGCTGCTGGCCGCTCACCGCGTCGATCCCGATCGTGCCGATGACCAGGCCGAGCAGCAGCGAGGCGAAGCCGCGGACCCGGGACGCCCCGAGCACCGCGGTGACCGCCACGAACGACAGCAGCATCAGCGCGAAGTAGTCCGGCGCGCCGAGGCTGATCGCGAACTGCACCACCGGCGGGGTCACCACCACCAGCAGCAGGGTGGCGATGGTGCCGGCGACGAACGAGCCGATCGCGGCGGTGGCCAGCGCCTGCGCGGCGCGTCCCGCCTTCGCCATCTTGTTGCCCTCGATCGCGGTCACCACCGACGACGACTCGCCGGGGGTGTTCAGCAGGATCGAGGTGGTCGAGCCGCCGTACATGCCGCCGTAGAAGATGCCGGCGAACATGATGAACGCCTGGGTGGGCTCCATCCCGTAGGTGACCGGCAGCAACAGCGCCACCGTCATCGCCGGGCCGATGCCGGGCAGCACGCCCACGGCGGTGCCGATGGTCACCCCGAGCAGCGCGATCAGCAGGTTCATCGGGGTCACCACGTTGGCGAACCCGTCGAGCAGGTTTCCGAGGTTGTCCATCACAGGATCCCTTGCAGCACGCCCGCGGGCAGGTTCACGCCGAGCCCGATGGCGAACGTGTAGAAGGTGATCAACGACAGCGCGACGGCGATCAGCAGATTGCGCACGTGGTGCCGGTTGCCCAGCGCGAAGGCCGAGCCCCAGAAGAGCAACGTCCCGCTGATCACCCAACCGAGCCGGTCGATGAGCACCGCGTTGACCAGGAACGCGCCGATGAGGAGCAGCACCGTCCGCCAGTCGATCGGGGTGGTCAGGTCGACGTCCTCGCCGGCCTCCGGCTCACCGCTGCCGCCGCGGGCGACGTCCACCGCGTAGATCGCGGCGACGATCAGCAGCAGCACACCGAGCAGGATCGGCACGGGCTTCGGGCCGATCGGGTCGGCGGTGC
>NZ_JAEVHN010000663.1:0-3343 GCF_016803375.1 Micromonospora sp. 4G55 | reverse complement strand
GGGCGGCGACCCGCAGGTCGCAGGCCACGGCGAGCTGGCAGCCGCCGCCGACGCAGGGCCCCTGCACGGCGGCGATGGTCGGCTTGGCGAAGGCGGCCAGCCGTTCCTCGGCGACGACCGCGATGCTGTGGTCGCCGGCGTCCAGCAACTCGTCCAGGTCGCCCAGGTCGGCGCCGGCGCAGAAGGTGCCGTCCGCGCCGGTGAGCACCAGGGCGCGCACCGCGGGGTCGGCCTCCAGGGCGTCGAGCAGCACCGGCAGCCGTCGCCACATGTCCGGGGTCATCGCGTTGCGCCGGCCCGGGTTCCGGATCGTCACCGTCGCCACCGCGCCGGTCACCTCGACGGTCAGTTCCGCGTCCGACACCGACACCACCCCTTCGGCCGGCCGGCACGCGCCGACCCGGTCCGGCGACCATAACGGCGCGGGCCGACGACCACCCGCGAGGGGTGGCCGCCGGGCCCGCCGACGGCGAGGTCAGGTCAGGAGACGTTGACCGCGGTGTCGTCGACCACGAAGGACGTCTGGAGCGAGGAGTCCTCGGTGCCGGTGAACTTCAGGGTGACGGTCTGGCCGGCGTACGAGGCCAGCGAGAACGACTTCTGCGAGTACCCGGCGGCCTTGTTCAGGTTCGAGTAGGTCGCCAGGGTCGCCAGCACCGTCCCGGAGGAGTTGAGCACCTGCACCTTGAACGTGTCGTACGCGGTGCCGGTGGTGGTCTCCGCCGAGTCGATGTGCAGCCAGAAGGTGAAGTTGTACGACGTGCACCCGGCCGGCAGGGTCACCGCCTGCGAGAGCGTGTCGGTGTGGGTGCTGCCGTAGCCGTCCAGCCAGGCGTTGCGGGTGCCGGTACGGGCGGGCTGGCCGCTGAACGAGCCGATGACGCCCGAGGTCGACGCCCACGGGGTGGTGCCGGACTCGAAGCCGGGGTTGCCGAGCTTCTGGCCGGCGCCGGTGCAGCCGCCACCGGTGCCGTTGACGGTCAGCGTGTAGGTCGCCGTCCGGTTCACCGAACCGGCGCCGGTGACGGTCACCGGGTAGGTGCCGGCCGGGGTGCTGGCCGAGGTGGCGATGGTGAGGGTCGACGAGCCGCCCGAGGTGACCGAGGTCGGGTTGAACGTGGCGGTGGCGCCGGTCGGCAGCCCGGACGCGGAGAACGTCACGGTCTGCGCGGTGCCACTGGTGGTGGCGGTGGCGACGGTGGTCGAGACCGAGCCGCCCGCGGTCACCGAGCCGGAGGTCGGGGAGAGCGAGACGGAGAAGTCGTTACCGGTCGACGAGCAGGGCGCGTCGTTGCCGGAGACGGCCACCGCGGTCCACGCCGCCTGGACGGCCTTGTACTCGGTGGAGCAGTTGCCGTACAGGTCGGTCGCCGCACGGAGGCTGTAGGCCCGGGCGGTGTTCGACGGCGTGGTGGTGTTGACGTACGAAGTGTTGGAGGTGAAGTACACGTCCAGGGCGCGGAACCAGATCTTCTCCGCCTTGGCGCGACCGATGCCGGTCACGGCGGGGGCGGAGCCGCAGACCGGCGAGGTGCCGTACGGGGTGGCGCCGGTGCCCTCGGCCAGGTTGAAGAAGAAGTGGTTGGCCGGGCCGGACGAGTAGTGCACGTCCTTGTTCTTGGTGCTGGTGGTCCAGCAACGGTCGGACGAGCCGTCCAGCGCCGGGTCGTACATGTAGCGCAGCGGCGTGCCGTTGCCGTTGATGTTGATCTTCTCGCCGATCTGGTAGTCACCCGGGTCGGCGGTGGTGTTGGCGTAGAACTCGACCATGGTGCCGAAGATGTCGCTGGTGGCCTCGTTGATGCCGCCGGACTCGCCGGAGTAGGTCAGGCCGCCCGGCACCACGTTCTCGGTGACGCCGTGGCTCATCTCGTGGCCGGCCACGTCGAGGGCGACCAGCGGCCGGGCGTTGCCGGAGCCGTCGCCGTACGTCATCCGGGAGCCGTCCCAGAAGGCGTTGACGTAGTTGCTGCCGTAGTGCACCCGGCTCGGCACGCCGCGGCCGTCGCCGAAGATGCCGTTGCGGGCGTGCACGTTCTTGAAGTAGTCGAACGTCTTGGCCGCGCCGAAGTGCGCGTCGACGGCGGCGGACTGCCGGTTGGAGTTGGTGCCGTTGCCCCAGGTGTTGTCCGCGTCGGTGAACGTCGTGCAGGTCGACGTGCCCTGGTTCATGTCACAGGTGGAGCCGTTGCCGTGCGACGGGTCGATCATCTGGTACGTGCTGCCGGAGAGCGTCGTGTCGATGGTGACCGTGCCCGAGTAGATGCTGTTGCCGGTGCCGGCGACCATCTCGATCTCGTCGTACGAACCGATCACCTTGCCGGTGACGGCGTCGCTGATGACGTGCAGCCGGGACGGGGTCTGGCCGTCGGTGTGCCAGCCGGAGAGCACCGTCTCGTAGGCGAGGCGGCCCGTGCCGGAGCTGGCGTCGACGAAGAGCTCCGGGGCACCGACACTCTCCAGCTTGCCGGAGAACGCCTTCCTGGCCGTCGCCTTGGCTCTGGCCGGCGTGACCTTCGCGCCGGTGCCGAGGGTGAGCGGCGCGGCGAGGCCGACCGAGGAGCCGGCGTAGCCGCCGGTGGGCGTCGTGTGGATGACGAAGTCGCCACCGTAGACGCGGAGGCCCTGGTAGGTGCGGGTGTAGCGGGTGTGCGACGCCCCGCTGGCGTCCACCTTCGTGCGGACGGCCTGGTACGACTCTCCGCTGGCGCCCTGGAGGCGCCGGGGTTGCTGCGGAGCAGGCTCTCAGCACGAGCTGCGGGTGAGGTGTCCGGGGCGGGGGCGGTGGGGGCCGCCTGCGCTGCGGTGGCGACGCAGGTCAGCATGCCGCTGGTAAGCAGCGCTGCGCTGACGGCGGCGAGGGTTCTTTTCACGTGCCCTCCTGACAAGGAAAGATGTGACGGGGGTAGTCACGCATGTAAATATGGCGATACAACAAAGAAAAGAGAAGAGGGGAAGCGCTTCCAACCCGCGACACTGGCCGAACGGAGGATGAGCCCTGGTGAGGGAACCCGGCGGCGTCGATGCACGTCCGAACGGCATGAGATCATCCGTCCTGGCCATTGTCAAGATCGTTACTGTGGCCGGCCTCCTGACCGGCTGCTCAGCAACCGGTTCCGGTTCACCTGCGCCGGCGTCGGACACCCCCACCGGTGGGACCGCCACCGCCACGCCGGGCACCGCCACGCCGGGCACCGCCACCGGCGCCCCCGCCGCGACCGCCTCCCGGGTGACGCTGACCCGTAGCGGCGGCATCGCGGGCGGCGCGGAGACGGTGACCGTGGAACCGGACGCCGATGGACGGCGACCGGTCGCACCGGCGCGACCCGGACCGGTCAGCTCT
>NZ_JAEVHN010000662.1:0-3345 GCF_016803375.1 Micromonospora sp. 4G55 | reverse complement strand
GGCCGTCGCCGTCGGGCGCGGCCTCCACCGGAGGAGCTGCGGGCCGGGGCGAAGGGCAGCACGGTCTGCTCGGCCCGGTCCGCCCGGCGCGGCCGGTGCGGGTCCGGGTGGCCAGCCGGGTGACCACCGAGGCCGGCCGCCCGGTGGTGACCGCGCGACCGGCGGCTCCTCGGTGACCAGGTCGGACGGGACGAGGACCACGGCCGTCACCCCGCCGGAAGCCTCGGAGCGCAGGGTGACCCGGATGCCGTGCCGGGCGGCGAGCCGGGACGACCACGAACAGGGCCGGAGCCGGGCGCTGGTCGGCCGGGTCGAACTCGGGCGGCCGGGCGAGGCGGCGGTTGGCGTTCTCCACCGCCTGCGGGGTCATGCCCAGGCCGTGGTCGGTGATCTCGACGACGTAGCCCCGGGGCACCTGCTGGCCGGAGACCTCGACCCGGGTCCCCGGCGGGGAGTAGGCGGTGGCGTTCTCGATCAGCTCGGCGAGCAGGTGGATGACGTCCGCGACGGCCCGGCCGACCACCCCGGCCGACTGCACCGCCCCGATGTCCACCCGGTCGTACGCCTCGACCTCGGAGACCGCGCCGCGCACCACGTCCAGCACGGCCACCGGCTGCCGCCAGCCCCGCCCCGGGGCCGCGCCGGCCAGAATGACGAGGTCCTCGGCGTGCCGGCGCAGCCGGGTGGCCAGGTGGTCGACCCGGAACAGCTCGGCCAGCTCGTCCGGGTCCTCGGTACGCCGTTCCATCCGGTCGAGCAGCGCCAGCTGGCGGTGCACCAGGCCCTGGCTGCGCCGGGCGATGTTCAGGAACACCTCGTTGAGGCCGCGGCGCAGGGTGACCTCGTCGACCGCCGCCCGGACGGCGGTCCGCCGGACCTCGTTGAAGGCGCGCCCGACGTCGCCGATCTCGTCGGCGCCGTACTCCAGGGGCGGCGCCTCCCGGGCCACGTCCACCTGCTCGCCCCGCCGCAGCCGGGCCACCACGTCGGCAGCCGCCGCTCGGCCATCTCCAGCGCGGCGCTGCGCACGCCGGTCAGCCGGCGGGCCAGCGTGCGCCCGACCCGGACCGCGACCAGCAGCGACACCACGATCGCGGCCAGGCCGAGCAGCCCGGCCAGGGCGAGCCGGACCAGGATGCCGACGGCCACCGGCACCGACCGCTCGGCCAGCCCGTCGGCCTGGCTCAGCTCGAAGTCGCGCAGCGCCTGCTGGACGGCGTCGTGGCTGGTCTGCCAGCTACGGCCGTCGACCGGCGGAGCGGCGGCCGGGTCCGCCCGGAGCAGCCCCTCCTGCAGGGTGCGCAGCTGGACGAAGGCCCGGTCCTCGGTCAGCCGCTGGTAGGCGCTGCGGGCCTCCGGCGGCAGGTCGGCCACGGCCGTGTCGACCAGGAACCGCTCGTTGCCGATGGTCTGGGTCAGGAGCAGGTGCTCGCCGTCGGAGAACCGCCCACCGGCGAGCGCGCCGGCCACCAGCGCGTCGGCCTGACCGAGCAGGTCGCGGGAGCGGCCGAGCGCGGTGAGCGCCAGCGCCTCCCGGTTGAGCTCCGGATCGGGTAGGGCGGCCATCGCCGAGAAGGTCTCGAAGGCGAAGGAGATCATGCCGCTGTAGAGCCCGACGGCGCCGGCCCGGTCCACCTGCCGACGGTCGATGAAGCCGCGCCCGGCCGGCAGGGCGTCGAGGGCGGCGACCAGCTTGTCGAGCCGGGCGTCGAGCAGGTCGTCGGCCGCGTCGCGCAGCTCGTCCCCGCCGACCCGGTCCCGCAGCTCGGCGATCGCCGCGTCGGTGCGGCGGCGCTGGTCGGCCAGGGCCGGCAGGGCCGCCGAGCCGGCGAGCTGCACCACCGAGAGCCGGCGTTCGCGTTGCAGCTCGGTGACCACCACCTCGCCGGGGCGGCCCAGGTCGTACAGGAGGGTCCGCGCGGCGAGCAGATCCAGTGCCGGGCCGAAGGTCAGCGTGGTGGCGAAGATCCAGAGCGCGAGCAGGGCGGCCACCGGGGTGACGACCAGGGCGGTCAGCTTGGCGCGGATCGGCCAGTCGCGGGTGTCCATGAGTCCTCGCCCGAAGGGGTGGCAGCGGTGGCGCCGGCACCGGCCGGGCAGCGTCCCGGCCGGTGCCGGGCACCGGCTCGGGCGCCTTGGGCAGGATACGTAATCCCGGGCCGTAGCACTACCGTCCGTCTCGCCCGTCACTACCAATCCGGTGTGGACCGTCGCTGGAGGACATTCGCTCCGGGACGACGACGCCCGCCGGTGATCCGGCCGGAGGTGGTTCGGGCCGACCCGGCAGCGCCGGGTGTCCGAGTAGGAGAAAGCGGGCCGACCAGCATCTTGTCGTCGGAGAAGTCGATGCCGTCGACCAGCACGCCGGCGCCGAAGGCGATCTGATCGTTCTCGTGGTGGTGGTCGGCGATGTCGCGGTTGAGCGTGACGCGCAGCCCGGCCGCCCGGAGGCGTCCGGCGTCGGAGTGGACCGGCATCACCCCGCCCGAGCGCGTTTTCTGGAATGAGTCAAGTTCTCGGGACGGCTCACCCGGTGGGCCTGACCATGCTCGGGTGGGGGAATCGGCCAGGAAAGTGCGCGGGATCGGGATTGGCGGCCAGCGCGCGGAGGGAATACCAGGTGGCGAAGGAGGAGCCATGTCGCCCACGCAGGTAATCGTTGTGGTTCTCGTCGTGCTGGTGGTCGTGGCGCTGGTCGCCGCGGCCGTCGTGGCCGGCCGGCGGCGCGCGCTCAAGCGCCGCTTCGGCCCCGAGTACGACCGGGTCGTCGCGGAGCAGGACAGCCGCGGCGCCGCCGAACGGGAGCTGCGCGACCGGGAACGCCGGCACGCGGAGCTCGAACTCACCCCGCTGGACCCCGAGTCCCGGGCCCGGTACGCCGCCGCCTGGGAGGAGCTCCAGGTCCGCTTCGTCGACTCCCCCGGCGAAGACCGTCGGCGACGCCGACGAGCTGGTCAGCCGGGTGATCGCCGAGCGGGGCTACCCCACCGGGGACTTCTCGGACCAGATCGCCCATCTCTCCGTCGACCACGCCCGCACCCTCGCCCACTACCGGGACGCGCACGAGATCCGGGTGCGCAACGAGCGCGGTGAGGCCAGCACCGAGGAACTCCGCCAGGCCGTCGTGCACTACCGCGCCCTCTTCGCCGACCTGCTCGGCGAGGAGCCGGTCGGGCACCGGCCGCCGGAGCAGCGCCGTCCGGACAGCCCGCACGACGTCACCAGCCACTGAGGAGCCGACGATGCGCCAGGAAGAGCAGCAGGGCAGCACCGACCACCCGGAGGCGGTCCGCTCCGCCCCGGTGCCGATCCCCCCGCCGGACGCCGCGACCCGGACCGCCTCGG
>NZ_JAEVHN010000661.1:0-3356 GCF_016803375.1 Micromonospora sp. 4G55 | reverse complement strand
AGGTCAACAGCATCGTGAGTACGCCGTAGGCGGCGCCCGCCACGACCACCAGCCGCACCCGGCTGCGCTCGTCCAGCCACGTCCCGAGGAACCGGCTGAGCAGGATCGCCAGGATCGGCAGCGCCTGCAGGGCGTGCAGCCCCACGAAGTGCCCGATCCGCAGGTCCCCGCCGGTGGTGCTCCAGCCGACCAGGGGGAGCCCGGGCCCGCCGTCCGGTACGCCCACGCTGTGCGCCCCGCCGATCCCCTCGGCCATCTCCTGGCCGGGCACCACCATCGGGATCGCCGCCAGCATGCCGAGCAGGGACAGGCCGAGCCCCCACCCGACCGCGTACCTGGCGACCCGGTCCGCCATCGGCTGGCGCAGGACCACGATGCCGATGACGAGGTGCGCGACGAAGAGCACCATGATCGAGGCGCCCATCACCTGCCACAGCGCGGCGTTCAGCGGGGTCGTCTCGTTGTAGTGGCTGGTCGTGCCGCGCAGCACCTGCCCGACGATCACCGCCATCTCGGCCAGTGACATCGCGACGATGACGGTGCCCGCCCGCTCCGCGGTCCGGCTGCGTCGCGGCAGCAGGGAGAGCATCCAGGCGAGGGTGGTGCCGTACAGCACGAACGACACGGCGAACTTGAACGGCTTGAGCCAGATCGGAACACCGGTGAGGACGCGGGGATCGGCGACGACGCCGATCGCGGCGACGACGGCGAGCACCGCCATCCCCGCGACGAAGACCATCATGGGGCGGTGCCAGTGTGCCGCCCGGCGCAGTGCGGTAGTCATACCTGTAGATGCTCGTGAACCCGCCTCCCGATCGCGCCCGACCTCAGGCCCGTGAAGCGACCGGCGGTCGGAGCCGCGTCTCCTCCCGCGGGAGGAGACGGACCATCGGACCCGGGAACGGCTGCCGGCCCGCGTACCCCGGAGCGAGAGGCTTGTCCTCGTCGCCGGTCAAGGTGGGCGGGCGGCCTGTTCGGAGGGGACCGCCCCGGCCCGGATCCGGGCCGGGGCGGTCGGGCGTCGGTCAGAAGGTGGCGACGTTGAGCAGCTTCTCCTGGATGCCGTCCGGGTCACCCGCCGGCCAGCTGTAGTTGGTGGTACCGGCCGACTGGAGGGCCGACTTCACGGCGCTCGGGGTGGCCGTGGGGTGGGTCGCCTTGTAGAGGGCGGCGCCACCGGCGACGTGCGGGCTGGCCATCGAGGTGCCGGAGATGGTGTTGTAGCTGCCGCCCTTCCAGGTGGAGTAGATGCAGACACCCGGGGCCATCAGGTCGACGTCCGCGCCGAAGTTGGAGAAGTCGGCGATCGTGTCGTCGACGTCGCTGCGGCAGGTGGCCGCCGCGCCGCCACCGGGGAGCCCGTTGAAGTCGGCGAGCGCGCTGACGGTGATGACCTCGTCGTATGCGGCCGGTACGTGGTTGGCGGCGTTGTCGGTCTCGTTGCCTGCCGCGACGACGTACGTCACGCCGGAGGCGACGGACCTGCAGACCGCCTCGTGCATGGCGTCCTGGTTGCTGCCGCAGGCGCTGTCGGAGCCGGAGCCGCCCAGGCTCATGTTGGCGACCTCGATCTCGCTGGCGTGCGCGGTCACGTAGTCGATGCCGCAGATGATGGCCGAGAACGTGCCGCTACCGGCGTTGTTGAGCACCCGTACCGGCCAGACCCGGGCGCCGGGGGCGATGCCGACCGCGCCGATGCTGTTGTCGAGCGCGCCGATCGTGCCGGCGACGTGCGAGCCGTGGCCGTTGCCGTCGTTCGCGCTGGTGCCGGTGGAGCAGTTCTTGGCGCCGGCGGTGTAGACGTTCAGGTCGGGGTGGGTGAGGTCGATGCCGGTGTCGATGACCGCCACGTCGACGTCGACCCGCTCGTCCGCGCCGTTGATCTTCGCGGTCGGGCTCAGCTCGGCGTCGGCCCGGTTGATGCCGGTCGGCGTGGTCTGGGCGGTGGCCGTCACCACCCCGTCGGGCTGGACGAAGAGCACCCGCGAATCACGGGCGATGCGGGCGGCGGCGGTCGCGCTCATCCGGGCGGAGTAGCCGCGGAGGGCGTGTTCGTAGACGTGGCCGACGGTGGCGCCGTTGGCCCTGGCCTGCTCCGCGGCGACCGACGACGAGTTCGCGTCGGCGCGGAGGACGACGATGTAGCCGCTGTCCGCCTCGGCGCGGGGGGCGGCGGTGGCGCCGGTCGCCGAGGCGGCGACGACGATGCCGGTCAGCATCGCGACGCCCAGTGTCTTGCGCATGGGGGTTCCTCTCCACGTGCGGTAGGGGCGGTTGGCCCATGCCGAGGTTGCCGCAGCCGGCCGCGCCCGAACCAGAGGGCAGAGGCATCCGTTATTGGAAATATATAAATCAGCATAAATCGGGGCACAACGTCGGACCTGGCGTTCGGCGGCCAGGTGGGCGGAGCGCTCGTACTCCTGCCGGGTTATCGCCGGGTGTCGGTGCGGTGTTTCATCACCGTCGTGTTGGCGGCGGGACGGCGGACGGCTACCGTCGATCCAGCTGCACCGAGAAGGGCCCGCGACCGCGATGGACACACCGCCACCCGACGTCGTACGTCGCGCCGCCGCCGGTGACGGCCGCCGTCGCGGAGGTCCTGCGGGGAATCAGGCCGATCGTCGTGCGCTACAGCCTGGCCCGGCTGGGGCATGTCGGCGCCGGTGGCGCCACCGCCGAGGACGTCGCCCAGGAGGTCTGCCTCGCCGTGCTGCGCGCCCTGCCGCGCTTCACCGATCAGGGTCGTCCCTTCCTCGCCTTCGTCTACGGCATCGCCGCCCGCAAGGTCGCGGACGCGTGTCGGGCCGCGAGCCGCGACCGTACGGACAGCGTCGCGGCCGTTCCGGACGCGCCGGACCCCCGCCCCGGCCCGGAACTGCGTGCTGTCACGGCTGACCTGGGCGCCAGGCTCAGCGCCCTGCTGGCGCAACTGCCGGCGACGCACCGGGAGATCCTGGTGCTGCGGCTGGGGGTCGGGATGACCGCCGAGGAGGTCGGTACGGTGCTCGGTATGACCGGAGGCGCGGTACGGCTGGCGCAGCATCGCGCGCTGAACCGGTTGCGCGTCCTCGCCGGCGACACCCTCGCCCGGATGATCCCGTGACCGCCGACGTACCCCCGCCGACCGACCCGGTCCTGCGGGACGACCGACTGTTCGACGCGCTCAACCGCGGCGAGCCGCCGCCTCCCGACCACCCCGCCGACGACCCGGTGACCGCCCTGCTCGCCGACTGGCGCACCGAGCTGGTGACGCGGTCCGAGCAGGTGGAATCCAGGATGGAGCGGAATCAGGCCGGGGAGGGGACGGGCGACCCGGCGGCTCCGCCGTCCGCGGCACCCCCGGCCCGCCGGCTCCG
>NZ_JAEVHN010000660.1:0-3356 GCF_016803375.1 Micromonospora sp. 4G55 | reverse complement strand
CCGTGGTGCGCGGGCCGTAGCCGACCAGCACGGCGGTACGCCCACCCGGGGCGGGACCGCCGATCAGGCCCGGCTCGACCGCGCCCTCGGTCGGGGCCACCTCGACGGCGGCCAGCGAGGCCGCCGACGGGGTGGGCAGCGCGGAGGCCGGCGCACCGGTCGTCGACTCCTCGATCGGCCCGGCGCCCGGGTCGGTGTCGATCGCGATGATCGGCGTGCCGACCTCGACCGTGGTGCCCTCCGGGTGGAAGATCGCCTGCACCTGGCCGGCCCACTTCGCCGGGATTTCGACGGCCGCCTTGGCCGTCTCCACCTCGACGATCGGCTGGTTCAGCTCGATGACGTCGCCCACCTTGACCAGCCAGGAGAGGATCTCGCCCTCGGTCAGGCCCTCGCCCAGGTCGGGGAGGTTGAACTCCTTGATCCGTGACATGCCGCTCACCAGCCGAAGGTGCGGTCGACGGCGTCGAGCACCCGGTCGAGGTCGGGCAGGTACTCCTCCTCCACCCGGCTGGCCGGGTAGGGGGTGTCGAAGCCGGTGACGCGCAGCACCGGGGACTCCAGGGAGTAGAAGCACTCCTCGGTGATCCGGGCGGCGATCTCCGAGCCCAGGCCCAGGTTGCCCGGGGCCTCGTGCACGACCACGCAGCGGCCGGTGCGCCGGACCGACTCGTATGCGGCGGTCAGGTCCAGCGGCGAGAGCGTGCGCAGGTCGATGACCTCCAGCTGCCGGCCGTCCTCGGCGGCGGCGGTGGCCGCGTCCAGGCAGGTCCGCACCATCGGGCCGTACGCCAGCACGGTGGCGTCGGTGCCGGCCCGCGCCACCCGGGCGGAGTGCAGCGGGTACGCGTCCGCGAGCGGGGCGTCCAGGTCGACCGGGCCCTTCTCCCAGTAGCGCCGCTTGGGCTCCAGGAAGACGATCGGGTCGTCCGAGGCGATCGCCTGCTGGATCATCGAGTACGCGTCCTGCGGGTTGGCGCAGGTGACGACCTTCAGACCGGCGGTGTGGGCGAAGTACGCCTCGGGCGACTCGGAGTGGTGCTCGACCGCGCCGATGCCGCCGCCGAAGGGGATCCGGATGACCATCGGGATCCGGACCTTGCCCTGCGAGCGGTAGTGCATCTTCGCCACCTGCGACACGATCTGGTCGTACGCGGGGTAGACGAAGCCGTCGAACTGGATCTCGCAGACCGGGCGGAAGCCGCGGATGGCGAGGCCGACCGCGGTGCCGATGATGCCGGACTCGGCCAGCGGGGTGTCGATCACCCGCTGGTCGCCGAAGTCCTTCTGGAGCCCGTCGGTGATCCGGAAGACGCCGCCGAGCTTGCCGACGTCCTCGCCCATGATGACGACCTTCGGGTCGTTCTCCAGGGCCTTGCGCAGACCGGTGTTGAGGGCCTTGCCGAGGGTGAGCGTCTCCGTGGCCATCAGTGGGCGCTCCCCTCGAACGACTCCATGTACTTGCTGAACTGCGCCCGCTGCTCGTCGAGCTCGGGGGACCCGGTGGGGTAGACGTGGTCGAACATCGACACCGGCTCGGGGTTGGGCATGGCGAGCACCCGCTCGCGCAGGTGCACCGACTCGGTGCGGGCCTGCTCGTCGACGGAGGCGAAGAAGTCCGCGTCGGCGATCTGCTGGTTGGTCAGGAACGCCTTCATCCGGGCGATCGGGTCCTTGGCCTGCCAGGCCTCGACCTCGCTGGCGATCCGGTAGCGGGTCGGGTCGTCGGAGGTGGTGTGCGCCCCCATCCGGTAGGTGTACGCCTCGATCAGGCTGGGGCCCTGGCCGAGCCGGGCGTTGTCCAGCGCGTGCCGGGTCACCGCGTACGAGGCGAGCACGTCGTTGCCGTCCACCCGGACGCCGGGGAAGCCGAAGCCGCCCGCGCGCTGGTAGAGCGGGACGCGGGTCTGTCGCTCCAGCGGCTCGGAGATGGCGTACTGGTTGTTCTGGCAGAAGAAGACCAGCGGCGCGTTGAAGACGCTGGCCCAGACGAACGCCTCGTTGACGTCGCCCTGGCTGGTGGCGCCGTCGCCGAAGTAGGCGATCACCGCCTCGCCGTCGTCGGTGCCGGTCTTGCCGTCCATGGCGACACCCATGGCGTACCCGGTCGCGTGCAGGGTCTGCGCCCCGATCACGATCGTGTACATGTTGAACTTGAACTCGTTCGGGTCCCAGCCGCCCTGGTCGACGCCGCGGAACAGGCCGAGCGGCATGATCGGGTCGATGCCCCGGCAGTAGAGGACGCCGTGCTCCCGATAGGTCGGGAAGGCCATGTCCTGAGTGCGCAACGCGCGCCCCGAACCGACCTGCGCGGCCTCCTGGCCGAGCAGGCTGGCCCAGAGGCCCAGCTCGCCCTGGCGCTGCAGCGCGGTGGCCTCGGCGTCGAGCTTGCGGACCAGCACGAGGTCGCGGTAGAGCCCGCGGTACTCCTCGTCGGTGAAGTCGACGCGGTACTCGGTCCCGTCCGGGCCGATCGCGCTGTCGATCCGCTCACCGGTGGGGGTGAGCAGCTGTACGAGTTCCGGCTCGCCCGCCGCGGCGGTGCGCTTGGACCGGGGTGCGGCCCGCCGGCCGCGGCTGGTGACCCCGGGGTCGCCCTTTGCCATCCGTCTCTCCCTGTCGTGTCTGCGTCGGCGCCGGGGGTGACCCGTCCGCGCAACTCGTACGCCGGCCCGGCCGGTGCCGGGCTGGTTCCTGGCGGCCGCGCCTAGCCCCGGTGAGGGTTGCCGCGCGGCGGTGAGCCGGATTCGGGGAGGAACCCGGTTCGGGAGCCGGCGCCGAACCGTGCCTGCCGCGGGGTGCGCGGAGGTCGGCTGCGTTGCCGTCGTGCCTGAATGATTGCAGAGGAGGTGAGCGGTCCCACAGTATGGCCTCCCCCACCGGTCCCGTTCCGTCGTCTTCGCGACGCATTGACATATTTGTCCCTTGGAAGATTCACGGTGACGGACGTTTTGTGTGTCGACACGCTGTGGTCCCTGGTGAACTGAGCGTCACTGGTCCAAGCTGACCAGGGTGTCGGTAGGGCATTTCAAGCCGTATGTCCGTTTATGAAGCCGCCGGTGCCCGGTTGCTCGAAAAGTCGACGACGAGGGAGTTGTGCGGTGTCCGAGTCAGGTGACGGTCCTCCCGCCCCCATGCTCGGCCGGCACAGCGGCGGTGGCGGCTACCGGCGGATGATCGGGGCGCACCGCGCCCCCGGACCGGCCGGCCCCGGCCGCGGCTACCTCTTCACCGTGGCCCTGCTCGCCGGCACGGCGTCCCGCCCCCATGCTCGGCCGGCACAGCGGCGGTGGCGGCTACCGGCGGATGATCGGGGCGCACCGCGCCCCCGGACCGGCCGGCCCCGGCCGCGGCTA
>NZ_JAEVHN010000659.1:0-3359 GCF_016803375.1 Micromonospora sp. 4G55 | reverse complement strand
AGAAGGTCACCGCTGAAGGTTAGCGCCGCGCGTCGACCGCGGGCAGCCCGAGGCCGCGCGGCCGCGCTCCCCCGGTCGGAGCGCGCGGCCGAGGGGCGTCGCCGGGAGCGGGCCGGGTCACAGCGGTGGGGCGGCCTCTTCCGGGGGCTTGCCCCGGGCGCGACACGCGTCGGCCACCGCCACCCCGACCAGCACCACCGGCTGCGAGCGACGCCGGGACCAGGGGCACGGTGTGCACCAGCACCGGCGTCAGCGCGAGCAGGATCCCGGCCGCGATCCAGCGCGACGGCGACACTCGGCCGAACACCTCGTACTCGAAGCGGGCCCGCCCGGCGAGGAAGAGCAGCGGCCCGCCCAGGATCATCGCCACCCAGGCCGCCTCGGGGCGGTTCAGCGGATGCTCCACGGTCAGCTCGTGGCCGATCGCGGTCGCCACGAGGCCCACCACCATCACCAGGTGGGTGTCGGCGGCGGATCGGCCGGTGCGTGCCGGATGGCGGGACCTCGTCACCGCCTCGGCCAGGATCTGCCCGGCCCGCTGCACGTAGATCCGCCAGAGCAGCACCGAGGTCAGGATCGCCACCGCGAACGCCGCTGTCCGCGCCGGGGTCATCATCACGCTGCTGTACGTCAGTCCGATGATCAGGATCATCTCGCCCAGCGCGATCATGAAGAACTGCTGGTAACGCTCGGCCAGGTGTTCCCCGGCGACCTGCCACTGGTTCACCTTGGACCGGCCCAGCCCGGGCACGGGCCAGCCGAACCGGGCGGCGAGGTATTCCAGCGCGAGCGCCAGCGTCCAGAGCGCCACTCGGGCGTTGGTCGGCAGCAGCGCGCCGGTCAACCAGAGCACGCCGGTCGTGCTGAAGACGATCAGCATCCGCAGCTTCAGCTGGCGGTACCGGTGCTGGCCCAACGCCAGCAGCAGAATGGCCGGCCGGGAGACCTGCACCACCACGTACGCCAGCGCGAACACCAGCCCGGTCTGACTGAACGCCCGGGGGACCGCCACCCCCATCACTAGGCTGCCCACCAGCGCGATGGCCACGATGAGCTGGAGCCAGGCGTCGTGCGGATCGTAGCGACTGGTCGTCCACGCGGTGCCCTGCCAGACCGCCCAGAGCGCGAGGAGCAGCAGCAGCGTCTTGCCGCCCCCGGTCGCCGGCGACCAGCCCTCGGTGCCGCCCACCTCCAGGGCGAGGTCCTCGAACGCGCGGAACGAGATCCGGGTCAGCGCGAACACGTACACCAGGTCGAAGAAGAGCTCCAGGAACGTCGCCCGCTGCGGGGCACCGGTGACCTGCAACCGCGGTCTGCCACCATCCTCGGCCGTCATGGCCGCTGGTGCCCGTCGCCGCAGCTCACCTGGCGTTCATAACATCCCGGCCAGCCGTCACGGCGGATAACGCCCGGACCGCGCTCTTGTCCCCGCCAGGTGCAGCGGGCACGATCGACCGGATGACGAACCGATGGGGCATGACGGTGCCGTTGGGCGGCGTCCCGCTCGCCGACCACGCCGCGGTCTACGCGGCCCTCGACCGGGCCGGGTTCACCGACGTCTGGTCCTCGGAGGTCAACGGCGCCGACGCGTTCACCCCGCTCGCCCTCGCCGCCGCCTGGCAGCCGCGGCTGCGCCTCGGCACCGCGATCGCCCCGGTCTTCACCCGAGGGCCTGGGCTGCTGGCGATGAGCGCCGCCGCGCTCGCCGAGGCCGCCCCGGGGCGCTTCGCGCTGGGCATCGGCGCCTCCTCGCCGGTGCTGGTCGACGACTGGAACGCGATTCCGTTCACCGAGCCGTTCCGGCGTACCCGGGACGTGCTGCGCCTCCTCAAGACGGCGCTGGGCGGGGAGACGGTGGACGGGGCGTTCGACACCTTCGCCGTCCGCCGGTTCAGCCTCGAACGCCCGCCGGCGGTGCCGCCGCCGGTGCTGCTGGCCGCCCTGCGCCCCGGGATGCTCCGGCTGGCCGCCGCGGAGGCCGACGGGGTGATCCTCAACTGGCTCGCCGCCGACGACGTGCCGAAGGCCCTCGCCGAGCTGGGCGGACGCGGCCCCGGCTTCGAGGTGGTCGCCCGGATCTTCGTCTGCCCCACCGAGGACGCCGGCTACGCCCGCACCCTGGGCCGGCGGCTGATCACCAGCTACCTGACCGTGCCGGCGTACGCCGAGTTCCACCGCTGGCTGGGCCGGGAGAGCGCGCTCGGCCCGATGTGGACGGCCTGGGCCGCCGGAGACCGGCGGGGCGCCGGCGCGGCCGTGCCCGACGAGGTGGTCGACGCGCTGGTGCTGCACGGCTCGTCGGAGCGGTGCCGCGCTGAGGTGCGCCGCTACGCCGAGGCGGGGGTGGACGTGCCGGTGCTCGCGCTGCTGCCCACCCCGGAGTTGACGTCCGGTGGCGCCGCCGCGCTGGGCGACCTGATCGCCCGGCTCGGGCCGGCGGGGGAGGAGCGGGCGTGAACCTGACCGACCGGGTGGCGGTGATCACCGGAGCGGCCGGCGGCATCGGGTCGGCGCTGGCGCGCCGGTTCGCCGCCGAGGGCGCGGCGGCGTTGGTGCTGGCCGACCTGGACGCCACCGCCACCGGCGCGGTGGCCGAGAGCGTCGGCCCGATCGCCCGGGCCGTCGCCGTGGACGTCACCGACGAGGACCAGGTCCGCGAGCTGGTCGCCGACACCGAGCGACGGTACGGCCGGATCGACCTGTTCTGCGCCAACGCGGGCGTGGCCACCGGCGGGGGCGTGGAGGCGACCGACGCCGACTGGGACCGGTCCTGGCGGGTCAACGTGCTGTCCCACGTGTACGCCGCCCGCGCGGTGCTGCCCGCGATGCTGGCCCGGGGTGAGGGCTACCTGCTGCACACCTGCTCGGCGGCCGGGGTGCTGACCGCGGTGGGCGACGCTCCGTACACCGCCACGAAGCACGCGGCGGTCGGGTTCGCCGAGTGGTTGGCGATCACCTACCGCGACCAGGGCGTCCGGGTCAGCGCGCTCTGCCCGCAGGGGGTGGACACGCCGATGCTCGCCGACGGGCTGGCCGCCGGCCACCTCGGCGCCCGGGTGATCGCGGCCTCCGGCGCGGTGCTCACCCCCGATCAGGTGGCCGACGCGGCCATCGCCGGGCTGGCCGAGGAGCGCTTCCTGATCCTGCCGCACCCCGAGGTCGCCGCGTACGCCCTGCGCCGCGCCCAGGACCCCGACGGCTGGCAGGCCGGCCTGCGCAAACTCGTCCGCCGCCTCCGCGGCGGCGCCGGTCAGTCGGAGCCGCCCCCACCGCCACCCCCGCCGGCCGCGTCGCCGTAGGCGCTGTTCTCCAGGATCGCCGCGGAGTGCCGGTCGACCGGGTCGTGGCCCCGCTCGAAG
>NZ_JAEVHN010000658.1:0-3367 GCF_016803375.1 Micromonospora sp. 4G55 | reverse complement strand
GTACCCGGTTGGCGGGCGGGGGTGCGGGGCGGGCACGATGGAGCGGCTATGACGCTCACTGCCGCGCTGCCTCGAAGCGCCGACCCCGACACCCTCTACGACGCGTTCGCCGGCTGGGCGAAGGAGCGCGGCCTCGACCTCTACCCCCACCAGGAGGAGGCGGTCATCGAGATCGTCTCCGGCGCGAACGTGATCATGAACACGCCGACCGGCTCCGGCAAGAGCCTGGTCGCGATCGCGGCGCACTTCGCCGCCCTGGCCGACGACCGGACCACCTTCTACACCGCGCCGATCAAAGCGCTGGTGTCGGAGAAGTTCTTCGCCCTCTGCGAGGTCTTCGGCGCGGAGAACGTCGGCATGCTCACCGGCGACGCCAGCGTCAACGCCGACGCCCCGATCATCTGCTGCACCGCCGAGATCCTGGCCAACCTCGCGCTGCGCGAGGGGTCCCGGGCGGACGTCGGCCAGGTGGTCATGGACGAGTTCCACTTCTACGCCGAGCCCGACCGGGGCTGGGCATGGCAGGTGCCGCTGATCGAACTGCCGCAGGCGCAGTTCGTGCTGATGTCGGCCACGCTCGGCGACACCACCCGGTTCGTCGACGACCTGACCCGGCGCACCGGGCGGTCCACCGCCGTCGTCCGCTCCGTCGAGCGGCCGGTCCCGCTGCTCTTCTCGTACGCGATGACCCCGCTGCACGAGACCCTGGAGGAGCTGCTGGAGACCAAGCAGGCCCCGGTCTACGTCGTGCACTTCACCCAGGCCGCCGCGCTGGAACGCGCCCAGGCGCTGATGAGCGTCAACGTCTGTACCCGGGCCGAGAAGGACATGATCGCCCAGGCGATCGGCAACTTCCGGTTCACCTCCGGCTTCGGCAAGACCCTGTCCCGGCTGGTCCGGCACGGCATCGGCGTGCACCACGCCGGCATGCTGCCCAAGTACCGCCGCCTGGTGGAGACCCTCGCCCAGGCCGGCCTGCTCAAGGTCATCTGCGGCACCGACACCCTGGGCGTCGGCATCAACGTGCCCATCCGCACCGTGCTCTTCACCGGCCTGTCCAAGTACGACGGAATGCGGACCCGGCTGCTCAAGGCCCGCGAGTTCCACCAGATCGCCGGGCGGGCCGGGCGGGCCGGCTTCGACACCCTCGGCCGGGTGGTGGTGCAGGCTCCCGAGCACGTCATCGAGAACGAGAAGGCCCTGGCCAAGGCCGGCGACGACCCGAAGAAGCGGCGCAAGGTGGTCAAGAAGAAGCCGCCGGAGGGCTCGGTCGGCTGGGGGCAGCCCACCTTCGAGCGCCTGGTCGAGGCCGAGCCCGAGCCGCTGACCTCCAGCTTCCAGGTCAGCCACTCGATGCTGCTCAACGTCATCGGGCGCCCCGGCGACGCGTTCGCCTCGATGCGGCACCTGCTCACCGACAACCACGAGGACCGGGCCGCCCAGCGCCGGCACATCCGCCGGGCCATCGCGATCTACCGGGCGCTGCGCGCCGGCGGGGTGGTCGAACAGCTCGACGAGCCGGACGAGGCCGGCCGGCGGGTCCGCCTCACCGTCGACCTTCAGCTCGACTTCGCGCTCAACCAGCCGCTGTCGCCGCTGGCGTTGGCCGCGATCGAGCTGCTCGACGTCGAGTCCCCCTCGTACGCCCTCGACGTGCTCTCGGTCGTCGAGTCGATCCTCGACAACCCCCGTCAGGTGCTCTCCGCGCAGCAGTTCAAGGCCCGCGGCGAGGCGGTGGCCGCGATGAAGGCCGAGGGCATCGAGTACGAGGCGCGCCTCGAACTGCTCGACGAGGTGACCTGGCCGAAGCCGCTCGCCGAGCTGTTGGAGGCCGCGTACGAGATGTACCGGCAGGGCCACCCCTGGGTCGCCGACCACCAGCTCTCCCCCAAGTCCGTGGTCCGGGACATGTACGAGCGGGCGATGACCTTCACCGAGTACGTGCAGTTCTACGGGCTGTCCCGCTCGGAGGGCCTGGTGCTGCGGTACCTCGCCGACGCGTACAAGACGCTGCGGCAGACCGTGCCCGAGGACGCCAAGACCGAGGAGCTGGTCGACCTCATCGAGTGGCTGGGCGAGCTGGTCCGCCAGGTCGACTCCAGCCTGATCGACGAGTGGGAGCGGCTGCGCAACCCGTCCGACGTGGCGGAGCTGGCCTCCTCGCTGGAAGACAAGCCGCCGGCGGTCACCCGCAACACCCGCGCCTTCCGGGTGCTGGTCCGCAACGCGCTGTTCCGGCGGGTCGAGCTGGCCGCGCTGCGCCGCTGGTACGACCTGGGCGAGCTGGACTCCGCGTCGGGCTGGGACGCCGACGCGTGGGCCGAGGCGCTGGAGCCGTACTTCGAGTCGTACGACTCGATCGGGGTCGGCCCCGACGCGCGCGGGCCGGCGCTGCTGATGATCGAGCAGGGCCGGGAGCGCTGGACGGTGCGGCAGATCCTCGACGACCCCGAGGGCGACCACGACTGGGGCATCAGCGCCGAGGTGGATCTTGCAGCGTCCGACGAGGCGGGCGCCGCGGTCGTCCGGATCACCGACGTCGGTCAGCTGTAGAAAAGAGTTTCGCGGGGCCGTCCGGAGTGTCCGGGCGGCCCCTTTCGTTCCCTGGGCGATGTCACCCCCGTCGATTAGAATGTATGTACTAATCGAGGTTCCTGACCTGGGAGGACGCTCGTGACCGCGCCCACCTCCACCGCCCCGCTCACCCCCTACGCCACGCTCCTCGGCTTCACCCGGTACGTCGACCGCACCGGGCCGACCAAGGCCACCTTCGTCGGTGGGCTGCGCAAGCAGCGGGCCAGCCGGCACGGGTTCAACCCGCACGGCCAGTTCGTCAAGGCCCTCAAGGCCGACATCGCCTTCCACACCGGCGGCACCCATCTCGCCGGCGTGGCCGACGTGGTCAAGCCCCGGTGGCGCCCGCTCTACCAGGCGCTCGTCCCCGGGGCGACGGCCTGGCTGGAGTCCCTCGGCGAGCCGGCCGGCATCGACCTGGCCCAGACCCGCGACGCGCTCGCCATGCTGGGCGACCTGCCCGTCAAGATCAACCCGCACTTCGGCGTCCGGTACGCCGACGGCCACGCCGAGGCGGTCCGGCTGCACTTCGACGAGGCCCCGCCGAGCGAGGAGACGACCCTCGCGACGCTGCACCTGATGGCCCGGCACATGGACGCGGTGCTCCCGCACGCCGAGCCGGTCCTGGTCGACGTGCGACGGGGCGAGGCCCACCGGATGCCCGACACGATCAAGCCCGAGCAGGTCGAGCAGTGGCTGGCCGGCGAGGCCGCCGCCTTCCGCGCCATCTGGTCCACCGCCGCCTGACCCGACGTCCCCGTCCGGGCCGGTCACCGCTCCAGGCGGTGCGACG
>NZ_JAEVHN010000657.1:0-3370 GCF_016803375.1 Micromonospora sp. 4G55 | reverse complement strand
CCGGAGGCGGAGGTCGTCGAGCCGGTCGACGTGCGCAAGCCGCTCTCGCTGACCGTTGCGGGCTTCGCCGCGCTGCTCGGGGTGGGCCTGGTGCTCGGCGCCCAGACCGCCGGGCCGGGGCACCGGCTGCCCTTCGCCTTCATCGTCTTCGGCGTGCAGCTGCTCTTCGTCCTCGCCTGGACGATGGCCATGCGCCCGCCCGCCCTGCTCCTGGTCGCGGTGGTCAGCGCCGCCGTCGCCGGCGCGGCGGACGTCGCCGCGGTGCAGTCGGACATCGCCGCCCTCGCGCCGCTCGGCTACGTCGCGGCGGGCGGCTTCCTGCTCGGCGTACTCGGTCAGCTCGTCCGCCGGGTGGACCGGATCCGGGTCACCGACTCGCTCGGCACCACCCTGCTCATCGTGGTCGGGGTGGTCGCGTTCGCCACCCTGATCACGCTCAGCCGGATCCCGGCCGGCACCCAGGCGATCACCGTCTGCCTGGCCGCCACCGGGGTCGCGCTCACCGTCGCCCGGCTCACCGACGCCGTACTGCCCTGGCCGCGGCTCGCCCCGCAGGTGCCGCGGGGCGCGGCGGCGTGGTGGCCGGGGCGATGATCGGCACCCTGACCAGCGCGGTGCTCGGCAGCTACCTGGTCGGCTTCACCCCGACCAGCGCCGCGCTGATCGGCCTGGTCACCGCCGCCACCGCCGTGCTGGCCGACCTCGCCGTCGGGTACGCCGAGGCGGGCCGCCTGATGGCCGGCGAGCCGCCCACATTGTGGATCGCCCGGCACATGCAGGGTCCGCTCGGCGGGTTCGCGCTCGCCGCGCCGGCCGCGTACGCCATGTGCGTGCTGTTCCTCTGACCTACGGTTGAGCGTCACGCCGCTCGGGTACCAACGGTGCGCCGCACCGGTGGCGCGGTGGACACGGACGTCGCGGGACAGCGACGACGACGGACGAGGAGGCGGCGTGGCAGAGGCGTACCCCGCGTACGAGGAGCGTCCCCGGCGGCGGGGGCGCAAGGTGCTGGTCACGCTGGTCGTCCTTGCGCTGCTCCTGGTCGGGCTGCTGGTCGTGGCCGACCGGGTGGCGGCCGGGGTGGCCGAGCGCGCCATCGCCGACCAGGTGAAGCAGGAGGTCGCCAAGCAGGACGCCCAGTCCGCCCCGCCCAAGGTCGACGTCGGCGGCTTCCCGTTCCTGACCCAGGTGCTCGACGGCCGCTACGAGCGGATCTCCATCGTGCTGACCGACGTCCGGGGTTCGGTCGAGGGCAACGCGGTCAGCGTGCCCCGGTTGGACGTGGACGCCCGGAACGTGCGGGCCTCGCTGGACACCCTCCGCTCCGGCAGCGGCGACGTGGTCGCCGAGAAGGTCAACGGCACCGGCACCATCACCTACGACAGCCTGGCCGCCCTGCTGGACCGCCCCGGTCTGAAGCTCGGCGAGCAGAACGGCAAGCTCGCCGTGACCGCCCCGGTGGACATCCTCGGGCAGAAGCTCACCGTCACCGGCACCGCCGACGTGACCGTGGCCGAGGGCAACAAGGTCGCGCTGCGCTTCAACGACCTGACCGCCGAGGGGCTGCCGGCGGTGCCGCTGGCCCGGACGCTGCTGAGCAACTACGCCAAGGGCATCTCGATCGACGTGCCCCTGCCCGAGCTGCCGTTCCAGCTCAACGTCCGCAAGGTCGAGCCCAGGCCGGAGGGCCTGGTGGTGACCGCCGACGCGGCGAACGTACCGATCAACTCGGCCCGCTGACCGGGCAACCGCACGACGGCCCGGCCGCCCGGTCGGGCCGTCGTCGTGTCCCGCATGCTGGTCGGACCGGTGGCGCTCTCCGGGACGGCTGCTAGGCTCCCTGCTCATGGGGACGCACCTCACCAAACGGCGCGCGGTCGACCTGTGCCGCGTGGCCACCTGCCTGTGTCGCTCCGTCATCTGACGGCGGGGCTGTCTCCGGCCGCCTAGCGGCCAACCGGCTTCAGGGTCTCTCCACCCTCCGGTGCTCTCTCCCACCGCACGCCCGGCAGCGGCGCCGTCGCACGAACCCGTGATCCGTTCCTCTATGGGTCCCGCGCGTGGTGCGACAATCACCGATTTCGATCCCGCGCAGGCTCACCATCCATCCTCACCAGGGAGTGATTCGATGAGTCGCGACACCGCACTCGTCTCGGCCGAGTGGGCCGAGAAGAACATCGACGCCCCGGGCGTCGTCTTCGTCGAGGTCGACGAGGACACCTCGGCGTACGACACCGGCCACATCGCCGGCGCGATCAAGCTGGACTGGCGGACCGACCTGCAGGACCCGGTCCGTCGGGACTTCGTCAACAAGACCCAGTTCGAGGCGCTGCTCTCCGAGCGGGGCATCGCCAACGACGACACCGTGATCCTCTACGGCGGCAACAACAACTGGTTCGCCGCGTACGCCTACTGGTACTTCAAGCTCTACGGCCACCGCGACGTCAAGCTGCTCGACGGCGGCCGCAAGAAGTGGGAGCTGGACGCCCGCCCGCTGGTCGCCGACCCGGTGACCCGCCCCCGCACCCAGTACGTCGCGCAGGAGCCGGACGCCTCGATCCGCGCCTTCCGCGACGAGGTGGTCGACGCCATCGGCACCAAGAACCTGGTCGACGTGCGCAGCCCGGACGAGTACGCCGGCCGGCTGCTCGCCCCCGCCCACCTGCCGCAGGAGCAGGCGCAGCGGGCCGGCCACGTGCCCACCGCGATCAGCGTGCCGTGGTCGAAGGCGGCCAATGAGGACGGCACCTTCAAGTCCGACGACGAGCTGCGCCGGATCTACGCCGACGCCGGGCTGGACGACGGCAAGGAGACCATCGCCTACTGCCGGATCGGTGAGCGCTCCTCGCACACCTGGTTCGTGCTCCAGGAGCTGCTCGGCCACCGCAACGTGAAGAACTACGACGGATCCTGGACCGAGTACGGCTCGCTGGTCGGCGTGCCGGTGGCGCTCGGCGACGAGCCCGGGGAGGCCTGAGATGACTGCACCCACCGCCGCGGGTTGCGCCGCCCCCGACCAGGCCGCGCCGCTGCCGGCCAGCCTGGACCTGGAGAAGGAAACCGTCATCACCGGTGTGGTCCGCTCCGACGCGGGCGAGATCGTGCCGGGCGCGTACGTCCGGCTGCTCGACTCGACCGGTGAGTTCACCGCCGAGGTGGTCACCTCCCCGGCCGGGCAGTTCCGGTTCTTCGCCGCGCCGGGCAGCTGGACGCTGCGGGCGCTGTCCCGGCACGGCAACGGCGACACCGCCGTGACCGCCGGACGGGGCATCAACGAGGTCTTCGTGACCGTCGCCTGACCCACGATCGATGTACAGCTACGTACGTCTGAGCATCGATCGATGTCAGCTACGTACGTCTGAGCATCGAT
>NZ_JAEVHN010000656.1:0-3378 GCF_016803375.1 Micromonospora sp. 4G55 | reverse complement strand
GCGCCACCGGGTTCGAGACGCTGACCGCCCTCACCCCGCGGGCCAGCCGCAACGAGATCGCCCTGCACGTCTGGGGCGGCCGGGACTGCTGCCTGCCCGTCGGCGCGGTCGGGCGACCCTGCTCGACCAGCCGGCCACCGGCCTGGCCCCCGGCGACCTGCTGTTGCTGGAGGAAGTGGTCTCGCCGGAGACCGGGCGCCGGGCAGACGCCGACCCGACGCGGCGGCAGGTGGTCCGCCTGACCTCGGTACGCCCCGGCACCGACCCGGTGGCCGGGGTGAACGTGCTGGAGGTCGGGTGGAGCGCCGCCGACCGGCTGGCCTTCCCGCTCACCGTGACCGCCTCGGTGGCCGGCTCCGGCACCGACCACCTGGTCACCTGCGCGGTCGCCCGGGCCAACGTGGTGGCCGCCCAGCACGCCATCGGGGTACGCGGCCAGCTCCCGCCCGCCGAGCAGACCCGCTGGCGGCCGTTGCTGACCGCCGAGCCGGTGGCCGCGGCCACCCCGTTCCCGGCCGACACCCCGGCCAGCCAGGCGCTGACCCAGGACCCGCGCGCCGCGCTGCCGCTGATCCGGCTGGAGACCACCGAGGGCAGTTGGCGGCCCCGCCGGGACCTGCTCAACGCCGACCGGTTCGACCAGGGGTTCGTGCCCGAACGCGAGGGCGACGGCCGGGTCGTGCTGCGCTTCGGCGACGACGTGTCCGGTCGCCGCCCACCGGCCGGCACGGTGTTCGAGGTGACCTGGTGGCGCGGCGGCGGCGCGGCCGGCAACCTCGGCCACGACGCCCTGACCACCCTGGTCACGGACCGCTCCGGCGTGTTGGCCGTGACCAACCCGCTGCCCGCCGTCGGTGGCACCGACCCGGAGGACACCGAGCACGCCCGCCAGCACGCCCCGGTCGCCTTCGGAACCCAGGAACGGGCGGTGACCACGGCCGACTGGGTGGCCGCGGCGCTGCGCCTGCCGGAGGTGGACAACGCCACCGCCCGGATCCGCTGGACCGGTTCCTGGTGGACGGTGTTCCTCACCCTCGACCTGCGCGGCGGGCAGCGGCTGGACGGCGAGCCCGGGCTGGCCCGCCGGCTGGCCGGGCGGCTGGACCGGTTCCGGGTGGCCGGGTACGACCTGCAACTGCGCGACCCGGTCGACCTGCCGGTCGAGCTGCGGCTGTGGGTGTGTGTCACGCCCGGGGCGTTCCGCTCCGACGTGCGGCGGGCCCTGCTGGACCTCTTCTCCGACCGGGACCTGCCCGACGGGAGCCGGGGCTTCTTCCACCCGGACCGGTTCAGCTTCGGCACGCCGCTCTACCTCAGCCAACTGCTCGCCGCCGCGGTCACCGTCCCGGGCGTCACCGACGTACGGGTCACCGAGCTGCACCCGGTCGGGGTGGCGCCCGGCGGCGAGCTGACCGCGCGGGTGCTCCGCGCGGGCGACACCGAGGTGATCCGCCTCGACAACGATCCCAGCGTGCCCGAGCACGGCATCCTGCACCTCGACCTGGTGGGTGGACTGTGACGACACGAGCGGGCCGTGGGCCCAACCCGCCCGGCCGGGGCAGCGTGACCTACCGGCTGGGCCGGCAGGCGGACTTCGCCGCCGACATGCTCGCCCGGGCTCGGGGCCCGCCCCGAGCTGGCCGGGCTGACCACCCGCGAGGCCGACGACCCGGCCGTGGCCCTGCTGCACGCCTGGGCGACCACCCTGGACGTGCTCGCCTTCTATCAGGAGCGGATCGCCAACGAGGGGTTCCTCGGCACCGCCACCGAGCGCGGCTCGGTGCTGATGCTGGCCCGGGCCATCGGGTACGAGCTGCGGCCCGGTGTCGCCGCGACGACCTGGTTGTCGTTCACCGTCACCGCCACCCCCGGCGCGCCGGAGGGGGTGCCCATCCCGGCGGGCAGCCAGGCGCAGAGCGTGCCCGGCCCCGGCGAGCTGCCGCAGGTGTTCGAGACCGTCGAGCCGCTGCTCGCCCGGCCGGAGCTCAACGCGGTGGGGCTGCGGGTCACCGAGCCTCGGCCGCCCCGCCCCGGCGACGAGACCGCTGACGCTGGCCGGCGCCGACACCGTCCTGCCGGCCGGCAGCGTGCTGCTGGTGCTCGGCCCGGACTGGTTCGACGTGCGGCGGGTCCGGGCCGCCACGGCGGTGCTGCCCGCGCCGCAGGCCGGCGGAGACGGCCGGCAGGTGGTGCCCGCGTACACGGTGGTGACGCTGGACGCGCCGCTGGCCGCGCAGGTCCTCCCGGTCGAGCTGCGCCCCCGGGTCACCGGCGTGCAGGTGCACCTGCTCGCGCAGCGGGCCAACCTGTTCGGCTTCAACGCCCAGCCGTGGTCGGCGCTACCGGTGGCGCTGCGGGTCGGCGAGCTTAACCCGGGCACCGCCACGGTGCTCGCCGGTGCGTACGCCACCCGCAAGGACAGCTGGGCCGACGCCAAGCTCGCCGCCGCCGAGCGCGATCTGCACCTGGACCAGTCGTACCCGGCGATCCTCGCCGGCTCCTGGGTGGTGCTGGAGACGGCCGGGGTGGCAGAGGTGCGCTGGGTGAGCGGGGTCGCCGACCTGCCGGTGGCGGACTTCGGCATCGCCGCCCGCACCACCCGGATCACGGTGACCGGCGGCGACTCGAACACGTTCTCCCGGCGGAACACCACCGTGCTCGGCGACAGCCGGCAACTCGCCGTCGCGCCGCGCCCGGAGACCGCCCCGCTGGCGAAGGTGGCCACCCTGGAGCTGGCCCGCCCGACGCCCGGCCTGGAACCCGGCCGCCGGCTGGTGCTCACCGGCGTCGACCCGTCCGGCGCGGCGGTCTCCGAGGTGGTCACCGTGCTGCGGGTACGCGGCCCGTCCACCGTGGACCTCGACAGCACCATCGCCCACGCCTACCGGCGCGACAGCGTCCGGCTGCTCGGCAACGTGGCGAAGGCGACGCACGGCGAGAGCCGGGCCGAGGTGCTCGGCGGCGGCGACGCCCGGCAGGCGTTCCAGCGGTTCAGCCTCCGGCACGCGCCCCTGACCCACGTACCCGCCGCCACCGCCAGCGGGGCCCGCACCACCCTGGCCGTCTGGGTGGACGGGGTCCGCTGGCAGGAGGTCCCCGCCCTGCTCGGCCAGGCTCCCACCGCCCGGGTCTACACCGTCCGCCGGGCCGACGACGGCACGGTCACCGTCACCTTCGGCGACGGCCGCACCGGCGCCCGGCTGCCCACCGGGCAGGACAACGTGGTGGCCACCTACCGGTCCGGCATCGGCCGGTCCGCCGACCTGGCGGCGGGACGGCTGACCATTCCACTGTCCCGCCCGCTGGGCCTGATGGAGGTCACCAACCCGGTCCCGGCGGCCGGCGCCGACGACCCGGAGAACGTGGACCGCGCGCGGC
>NZ_JAEVHN010000655.1:0-3385 GCF_016803375.1 Micromonospora sp. 4G55 | reverse complement strand
GGGTGCTCCGGGTGCCGCTACCGGGGCGTGGCCGGGTGCTGCCGCGGCGACCGGCGCCGGCCGGGACTGCGGGCGGGGCATCGGCAGGTCGGTCAGCGCCCCCTCGGCGACCGGCAGCTCGGGCTGTTCCAGCACCGTCGGCGCGATGCCCAGCTCGGCGTGCAGCATCCGGCCCACCAGCGGTATCCGGGACGAGCCGCCGACCAGGAAGAGCCCGGCCAGCCGCTCCGGGGTGAGCCCCGCGGCGGCGATCACCTCGCGGGTCTCCGCCACCGCCCGGGCCAGCAGGGGAGCGGCGAGCCGTTCCAGGTCGGCCCGGTCCAGCCGCGCCGCCGTCTCCACCCCCGGTACGGCGACCGGGGCGACGGTGGCCCGCGACAGCATCTCCTTCGCCCCGCGCACGTTGTCCCAGAGCTGCTGCCGGTCCCGCCACTGGGTGGCCGTCTCCGGCGTGGTCAGCCGGGCCCACCGTGCCGGGTCGGCGTCGGCGTCGGCGACCAGTTCCCCGAGCCGACCCACCAGGGCGGCGTCCAGGTCCAGGCCGCCCAGGTCGGCCACCCCACCGGTGGAGATCACGGTGAAGCCCGAGTCGCCCCACGGGTCGGCGCCCTCGTTGCGGACCACGGCGACGTCCAACGTGCCGCCACCGAAGTCGAAGACCGCGACCGCGCCGCCGACCGGCACCGGCCGGCGCAGCACGTCGGTGTAGTACCGGGCGGCGGCCACCGGCTCCCGCAGCAGGCGGGTCCCGGGCGGGATCGGCCCGGACATGGTGTGCTCGGCGGCAGTGGGCCAGCCGGCGAGCGCCAGCGCCTCGTGCAGCACCTGCCGTCGAGGCGCCTCCCAGGCCGCCGGGTAGGTGACCACCGCCGGGGGCAGGAAGCCGGCCGCCGCCACCGCCGACTCCGCCACCGCACGCAGGGTCGCCGCCAGCAGCTCCGCCGGGGGATACGCCCGCCCGCGCAGCGACACGCTCGGCTCGTCCACCCGCCGCTTCGGGTTCGGCTCGTACCCGGCCGGGTCGGCCTGCGCCAGCCGCTGCGCGTCCCAGCCGACGTGCAGCCGCCCGTCGGCGTCCGCGTACACGCCGGAGGGGAGGATCGGCTGGCCGTCGACGAGCAGCGGCCGGGTCCGCCCGTCCGGCCAGCGCAGCACGGCCACGGTGTTGGAGGTGCCGAGGTCGACGCCGAGGGCGAACCCGTCCTGCTGGCCTGCCATCGGTCGATACCTCCACGCCACGAGTTGCCCGGCCCCGCATCGTACGCAGCCGATGCAGCAGACCCGATCGACCGCCCGGCCCCGTCCGCCGGCCGAAACAAAGTGCGCGGCGTTCCACCCTGGCCGACGAACGGCCGACCGCCTGGTTCGCCACCGGGAGTCTTCCGGCGGTGGCCTCCGGCCCGGACAGGCGCTGGTGCCGGGATGGCCTGCGCGGGGCGGGGCCCGGCGTCGCCCGACGGCCCGGGCGTGCATGGAAGGCTGGTTGCGTGGGACTGAACCGGAAGGTGGCCGCCCGACTGGCGGAGGAACGCCTCGACGAGTGGCGGCGGCTCGGCCACCACCACTGGCGGGCCATGGTCGACCAGCGGCAGCGGCGCGACGTCACCGGCGCGGACGGCCGACGGTACATCGTGGTCAGCTCCGGCCTGGACGACGGCGACGGGCGGGTGCGGATCGCGGTGGCGGTGGACGACGGCGGCCGGTCCGCCCTCGCGCCGGTGGTCCGGGACGAGATCAGCCGGCCCGACGGCAACGGGACGGCGGGCGGTGCGCGGTTCGCCTGACCGTCGCGCTTCCAACGGCTCGACGGTGGGCTCGCAGCCCTCGGTTAGTCGAGGAGCCAGGTGTACAGAGTGGTCATCGGCGGGCTCAGCCAGGCGGCGACGACGAGGGCGGCGAGGACAGTGCTCGCCAGCAGGCTGCGCCATCGGGCGGACCCGGCACGCAGCCGGGGGGAGGCGAGCCGGGCGACGGCGACCAGCGCCGCGCCCCCTGCGGCCGGGGCACCAGGCCGATCACGACGACCAACACCAGCCACACCCCGCCCCACAGCCCCGGCCACAGGTCGGCGTTGCCCGTGGCGTCGTCACCCTGGCGGGGCAGGTAGAGGCGCCCGGAGAAGGCGGCGGCCCGGCCCAGCGCGACGCCGACGGCGACTAGGTACGCGCCGACCAGCAGGAACTGCGTACGGGCCAGGGCGCGGCCGGGTGGGCGCGGCGCGGCGGTCGCTGCGAGATCGGCGCTCGTCATGGGCGGGATGCTAGCCAGCGACGGTCGACTCCGACGCCCCGCCGGGCGCAGCACGCCACGGTTACTGGCCCATAGAGGGCCCGTGCCGCTACCTGCCCCGCCTCACTGGCGCCGTCAGGTCCCGCCGCAGGGCCTTCATCAGGGCCGCGTGTCGATTGGTGCCGCCACGTGGCATGAGTCGACGGGAGTACAGGGTTAGCAGCCCAACCCATATGGCGGCCACCCCGACAAACACTGTCGCGAACGTGATGACGAGCGGGACGAATGCCAGTGGTGGCTTCAGGGGCCAGAGGGCTATCACGCCGATGGACACACCCATCATGAGCGGCCCGAGCAACAGGCAGCGGTATCCGACGACGAGCAGCCGGTACGCCCCTGTCGCCCGGATGCGCTCGACTGCCTTGTCGACCTCTGCCACGTCGTGACCTCCCCGAATCGCCGTGACTGTAACGGGGCCCCGCTCCCGCGCCATCCCGTCCACCGTCGACCCACACCGTGGCGCTGGTCTGCTCGGCTCCGCCCGGGGTCAACGGTGAGCGGGATGGCTGCCCATCCCAAGATCGAAGCGCCCCCGCCGAAGGCAAGGCTTGTATCGGTCGGCGCGCCGGCAGCAGGCCGATTCGTCCGGCGCGGCCCGCTTGCGGGCCGCCTTGACCAGCACGCGACCAGTGAGCGGGATCGGGAGACTGCTTCGGCGATGGATCGGCGGATCGCCAAGAATGCTCGCGCCAAGCTGGCTGCGACACTTAGTGGCCCAGGTATGGCCCGCAAGATCAAAATAAGGGGGTGGCCTGCCGGCCAGGATCGGGGGAAAATGCCTCCGACCTGGGCCGAAGGTCTTTTGGAGCGGGCGACGGGAATCGAACCCGCACCGTCAGTTTGGAAGACTGAAGCTCTGCCATTGAGCTACGCCCGCATTCGCCCCGCCACGACGGGACGCGCCGACAGCCTACCCGGTCCCCCCACCCACCGCGCACAGGCATATCCACGCGTCCCCTCCCGGGTCCCGCGCACTTTCCGAGAAAGAGTGGCCTCACGGCGCCCGGAGGCCACTCTTTCTCGGAAAGTGCGGCCAGGGCAGCCGCCGCCAGGCGGCGCCCGGAGGGGTGGCGGGGGAGTCCGGTTGGTGGGGGTT
>NZ_JAEVHN010000654.1:0-3389 GCF_016803375.1 Micromonospora sp. 4G55 | reverse complement strand
ATGATGTCCGCAGCAGTCCGGGAAGTAAGCAATACCGATGCTGGCGACCTATGGCGACGGGTCATCCAACCGAGAATAATCGTGGATACAGCGGACCAGCTGATGGTCGCCGGGCTGGCGGTGGTGGCGTCCCGGCCCGGTCGCCGCTGGGCGCTGCTGGCCGGAGGAGTGCTGCTCGGGCTGCGGTGCGGGCGGCGACGGCTCGGGCGAGGACGGGTCGGACATGGCTGCTCCGGAACGGGCGAGGGGAACGGGACGAACGGGCCGCCCGAGGGACGTGCCGGATCCGCCGAGAGACTGTCGTACCCGGGGGCGGGGCCGCAACCCCGTCGGCCCCCGTGGCCCGGGCGGACGGGCGGGCAGGGTTGTCCGGAGGACGCCCGTTACCGGCCGATCGCTCAAATTCAGTGATTGTTTACCGGGCTTCCGCGCACGCGCGATGAGCGAAACTGGGTTAGGCTGCGGACCATGTGTGGAATCGTGGGTTACGCCGGCTCGCGCCCGGCGCTCGGCATCGTGCTCGACGGACTGCGGCGGCTGGAGTACCGCGGCTACGACTCGGCCGGCGTGGCGATCGTCTGCGATGACGAACTGCTGACCGAGAAGAAGGCCGGCAAGCTGGCCAACCTGGAGAAGGTGCTCTCCGAGCGCGCCGCCAGCAACCCCGACGACTGCGCCGCCAGCCCGATCGGCATCGGGGACGGCACCACCGGCATCGGGCACACCCGCTGGGCCACCCACGGCGGTCCGACCGACCGCAACGCCCACCCGCACCTGGCCCCCGACGGCCGGGTCGCCGTGATCCACAACGGCATCATCGAGAACTTCGCCAAGCTCCGGGCCGAGCTGGAGGCCGACGGCGTCCAGTTCACCAGCGACACCGACACCGAGTGCGCCGCCCACCTGCTGTCGGCGGCGCTGGCGGACCTGCGCGGGGCCGGCGAGGCCGACAGCCCGCAGCTGCTGGCCTCGGCCATGCGGGTCGTCTGCCGGCGGCTGGAGGGCGCCTTCACCCTGCTGGCCGTCGACGCCGGCATCCCCGGCGCGGTGGTCGGCGCGCGACGCAACTCGCCGCTGGTCGTGGGTCGCGGCGACGGGGAGAACTACCTGGCCAGCGACGTGGCCGCGTTCATCGAGCACACCCGCGAGGCGGTCGAGCTGGGCCAGGACCAGATCGTCCTGATCACCGGCGACAGCATCGAGATCACCGACTTCGCCGGTCAGCCCGCCACCGGCAAGGACTTTCACATCGACTGGGACTCGTCGGCCGCCGAGAAGGGCGGTTACGACTGGTTCATGCTCAAGGAGATCGAGGAGCAGCCGCAGGCCATCGCCGACACGCTGCTCGGCCGGCTCACCGAGACCGGTGAGATCGCCCTCGACGAGGTCCGCCTCAGCGACCAGGACCTGCGCGACGTCGACAAGATCTTCATCGTGGCCTGCGGCACCTCGTACCACGCCGGCCTGGTCGCCAAGTACGCCATCGAGCACTGGACCCGCATCCCCTGCGAGGTCGAGCTGGCCAGCGAGTTCCGCTACCGGGACCCGGTGCTCGACCGGTCCACGCTGATCGTGGTGATCTCGCAGTCCGGCGAGACCATGGACACCCTGATGGCGCTGCGCCACGCCAAGGAGCAGAAGGCCCGCGTCCTGGCCATCTGCAACACCAACGGCTCCACCATCCCGCGCGAGTCCGACGCCGTGCTCTACACGCACGGCGGCCCGGAGATCGCCGTCGCCTCCACCAAGGCGTTCCTCACCCAGGTCGTCGCCTGCTACCTGATCGGGCTGCACCTGGCCCAGGTACGCGGGATCAAGTTCGCCGACGAGGTGGGCGCGGTCGTCGCCCAGCTCCAGGAGATGCCGGGCAAGCTGCGCGAGCTGCTCGACCGGATCGAGCCGGTCCGCGAGCTGGCCCGCGAGCTGAAGTCCGAGCCGACCATCCTCTTCATCGGCCGTCACGTCGGCTACCCGGTGGCCCTGGAGGGCGCGCTCAAGCTCAAGGAGCTGGCGTACATGCACGCCGAGGGCTTCGCCGCCGGCGAGCTCAAGCACGGCCCGATCTCGCTGATCGACAAGGGCACCCCGGTCATCTGCGTGGTGCCGTCGCCGGTCGGCCGGGGCATGCTGCACGACAAGGTCGTCTCCAACATCCAGGAGGTCCGCGCCCGGGGCGCCCGGACGATCGTGATCGCGGAGGAGGGCGACGAGGCGGTCGTCCGCTACGCCGACCACCTGATCTACGTGCCGCGTACGCCGACCCTGCTGGCCCCGCTGGTCACCACCGTGCCGCTGCAGGTGCTCGCCGCCGAGATCGCCGCGGCCCGGGGACACGACGTGGACCAGCCGCGCAACCTGGCGAAGTCGGTCACCGTGGAGTGATCTGACGTACGCGTCCACCGGACCCCGCCCGCCGTGACCACGGCCGGCGGGGTCCGCTCGTTCCGCCCGCCCGGCCGCGACCCGGACCACCGGGACCGCCCGCGTCGGCCCGGCGCACCGACCGACGGCACGGGTGGCGCCGGTCACCGGCCGAGCACGATCCGGGCCATCCCGTCCAGCGCCGGGTTGCCGGCCTCCCAGTAACCGGTGTGGCCGTACCGGCCGCTGGGGAACGTGCGCCCGCCGAAGCCCGGGTCGCTGGGATCGTGGCCGAACCACAGCTCGTGGTCGTCGGGGCGGAGCAGCGACACCGCCGTGGCCAGCGGCGACGCCGCCAGCACCGCTCGCCCGGTGAGCTGCCCGGGCGGCTCGACCAGCCGGATCACGTCGTCCGGCGCGGTGCTCGCCCAGACCCGCTCCGGCGGCAGGCGCAGCGCCTCGGCCCGGTCCACCCCGACTCCCGGCGAGCCCACGAAGACCAGGGCGTCCGCGTCGAGACCGTGGTCCCGGGCGGCGGCGCCCACCACCAGCGACCCGTAGCTGTGCCCCAGCACCGTCTGCCGGGCCGGCGGACCCTCGTGAGTCTCGCGCAGCCCCTCCTGGAAGCGGTGCAGCGCCGGCCCGGCGTCCCCGGCCTGGCTGGACCGGCCCGCCTCGGGCAGGAAGTCCGGCGCGTCGTAGTCCAGCCAGAGCACCGCCGCCGTCTCCCGCCCCGGCGCGAGGCCGGCGCAGCGGGACAGCACCTGATGCCCGACTCGGAGGAACGCACCCGCCGCGCGGTCGATGACGCGTGGGGCTGTGCCCCCGGTGTGCCCCAGAGCAACGAAACAACCGCCTGACCTGCGGGAACAGGCCGGAGTCAGACGTTGAAGCGGAACTCCACCACGTCGCCGTCCTGCATGACGTACTCCTTGCCCTCGATCCGGACCTTGCCGGCGCTTGGCCGCCGCCATCGATCCGGCCTCGACCAGGTCGGCGTAGGAGACGACCTCGGCCTTGATCGAAGC
>NZ_JAEVHN010000653.1:0-3391 GCF_016803375.1 Micromonospora sp. 4G55 | reverse complement strand
GGCCGCCGGGGCGCCCGGGTGGCGACCTGGGTGGTCGCCGGGCTGGGGCTGCTCTGCGGGTGCTGCGGCCTGGCCGCGCTGGTCGGTCAGCGGGCCGCCCGCTGCGGACCGACGAGCAGACCGCCGAGCTGCTGGGCCTGCTCGGCGACGCCTACCCGTCCTGGTGGCTCCCGCTGAACGCGGCCCTTTCGGTGGGCCAGGTGCTCGGCTACCTTGTGGTGGCCGTGCTGCTGGCGCTGCCCGCGGCGAACGGCTGGTTCGGCCGCGCCCGGCCGACGCCGCCCCCGCCCCCGGCGCCGCTCCCGTACGGCCCGTACCCGCCGCCGCAGGCTCCGCCGCCGTCCCGCTGAGGAGCGCCCGTGACGTCCGAAACTCCGGCCACCGAACGATGGGCGCTGGTCACCGGCGCCACCGCCGGCATCGGCGAGGCGTTCGCCCGCCGGCTCGCCGCCGACGGGTGGCAGCTGGTGCTGGTGGCCCGGGACGCCACCCGGCTCGCCGAGGTGGCCGCCGACCTGACCGCCCGGCACGGTCACCGGGTGGAGACGCTCCCCGCCGACCTGTCCACCGACGACGGATGCGCGGCGGTGGAACGGCGGCTGACCGACGCCACCGCCCCGGTCGAGCTGCTCGTCAACAACGCCGGGCTCAGCCTCAACCGGCCGTTCGTGCGGTCCACAGTCGCCGACGAGACGCGGTTGCTGCGGCTCAACGTGCACGCCGTCATGCGGCTCACCCTCGCCGCGCTCGGCGCGATGACGGATCGACGAAACGGGATAGTGATAAATGTCTCTTCCGTCGCCGGTTTCGGTCCGGTGATGCCCGGCTCGACGTACCCGGCGAGCAAGGCGTGGGTGACGAGCTTCAGCGAATCCGTCGACCTGTCGGTGCGCCCGCTCGGCGTACGGGTGATGGCGCTCTGCCCCGGTTACACGGCCACCGGCTACCACGAGCGCAACGGCATCGACATGTCCGGCACGCCCCGGTGGATGTGGCTGCGGGCCGACGACGTGGTCGACGGCGCCCTGCGTGACCTGCGTAAAGGCAAGCAGATCAGCGTCCCGGACTGGAAGTACAAGCTCGCCGTGGCCGGCCTGCGGCACGCGCCGCGACGGTTGCTGCGGCTGGCCTACCGCGACCGCCGGGGGCGGGTCGAGCCGACCGACGGCTGACGCCGCGACCTCCGGCCGGTGCCGGTCACGGTGGCGTCGGCAGGGTACGGGATTTCAGCGTGGTCGCACAGCGTAGCCGTCCATCGCCACCCATCGGTCGCCCACGAGGCTGACCCGGGTGGACCCCACATCCGGCGTACAGACTCGCGCAGTACCCTCTATCGCCATGGGGCACCGCGACGACCTGCGTAAATTCATTTCCGACCTGGCTGTGGTCCACGGCCGGGTGGTGCTCTCCTCGGGCCGCGAAGCGGACTGGTACGTCGATCTGCGCCGCGTCACGCTGCATCACCAGGCTGCACCGCTGGTCGGTCGGGTGATGCGCGAGCTGACCGCGGACTGGGACTATGAGGCTGTCGGCGGGCTGACCCTCGGCGCGGATCCGATCGCGGTGTCGATGCTGCACGCCGCGGCGGAGACCGATCGACCGTTGGACGCGTTCGTGGTTCGCAAGGCGGGAAAGGCGCACGGTCTGCAACGGCGGATCGAGGGGCCTGAAGTGGTCGGTCGGCGGGTACTTGCCGTGGAGGACACCTCGACGACGGGCGGCAGCGTGTTGACCGCCGTCGAGGGCGCTGCGCGAGGCCGGGGCGGAGGTCGTTGGTGTGGCGGTTATTGTTGATCGAGGAGCCGGGGACGCCGTACGAGCCGCCGGACTGCCGTATCGGGCGGCCTATACGTTGGCTGACCTCGGCCTTGTGGCGTAAAAATTTGCCGATTCGGATCTGCTGATATGCAGGCGGATCGATGCTGCTGGTGGAAGGATGGAATACGTGGGAACTGCGTTGGCTGAAATGACCATGCCTCAGATCTCGCCGCTTGCTGGCGAGCCGATCGAACGTGCCGATGCCGAGCGGCTGGCGGGGGTCCTCAAGGCCCTTGCCGACCCCGCCCGGCTCCGGCTGCTCAGCCTGATCCAGTCGGCCCCCGAGGGCGAGGCGTGCGTCTGTGACCTGACGGCGCCGCTCGGCCTCTCGCAGCCGACGGTCAGCCACCACCTGCGTATCCTCACCGAGGCCGGCTTGCTGGAGCGGGAGAAGCGCGGTGTGTGGGCGTACTACCGGCTGGTGCCGTCCGCGATCGCCACGATCGCGGATCTGCTGACCCCGCCGCGCAAGCGGGCCACCAAGAAGGCCCGCTGACCCGGTGTCCGCGCGTCGTCCCCGACCGGGGCGACGTCCGGTGACGTACCAGGGGTGGCGTCATCGGGTGGTGACTCCTGTCTGTCACCAGCCAGCTCGCTGATCCGTCCACCGGCTCCTGACGGTGACACGAACGGCCGGTCCCTTCCGGGGCCGGCCGTTCGTCGTGGGTGAGGGTCAGCGGCCCTGGCCGTGGTCCGGGTAGCGCCGCTCGCCCTGCGGCGGCTGCTGCCGGTACGGGTGCTGCTGCTGCGGCTGGTCGTGGTGCAGGTGGTGCTCGATGGTGTCGCGAACCGCGTCGACGCGCCGGCCGCGCTGGCCGCCGCCACCACCGCGACGGCCTCGCCGCGCTTGCGGGCCTTCCGGTCCCGCAGGAACTCGAAGAAGATCGGCAGCACCGAGATCAGGATGATCAGCGCGACCACCGGCAGGATGTACCGGTCGATCTTGTCGCCGATCGCGCTGTAGATCTGCTCGGCGAGCAGGTAGCCGATCAGCAGGATGCCGTCCACCCAGAGGACGGCGCCGACCACGTTCCAGATGAAGAACTGCCGGGCCGGCATGCCGAGCACGCCCGCCACCGGGTTGAGGAACGTCCGCACGATCGGGATGAACCGGGCCAGCACCACGGCCTTCGCCGGGCCGAACTTCTGGAAGTAGTGCTCCGCCTTCTCCACGTACTCCCGCTTGAAGAGGCGGGAGTTGGGCCGGTCGAACATCCGCCGGCCGTACCGGGAGCCGAGCCAGTGCCCGAGCTGGGCGCCGATGATCGCGCAGATCGGCCCGCCGATCAGCAGCCCGACCAGGGAAAGCCGGGTGCCGCTGCCGAAGATCGCGTCCGCCACCGGTGACGCCGCGACGCCCGCCAGGAACAGCAGCGAGTCCCCCGGGAAGAAGAAGCCCACCAGCAGGCCGGTCTCGGCGAAGAGGATCACCCAGACGCCGATCAGCCCGAAGGTCTGCAACAGTTCCTTGGGGTCGAGCGGATTCAACGCGACCGTCTCGACGACGACCCGGCTCTTCTCACCTGTGTCCACGGCCACACAGGCTACCCGCCCCTCACCCCACCCCGCCCCA
>NZ_JAEVHN010000652.1:0-3395 GCF_016803375.1 Micromonospora sp. 4G55 | reverse complement strand
ACCGCCCCCGCCGCCGCCGCGCCCGCCGCCACCACCGCCACCACCAGCGGTTTCGCCGCGGGCGACCACTGTCTCGGCGAATGCTCGGACATCCTGCCGCCTGGGCAGAACGGCAACGCCACCCTCGTCGAGGTGCTCGCCAACCAGGCCCTCGGCACCCTGCCCCGGCACGCCGGTGACCAGCTCGGCCGGTACGCCGACCTGGTCTACGGCTACGCGGGGCTGCGCGAGGACCAGCTCGGCGCGTTCTTCAACGACGCGGGCTTCGGGGTGCCAGCCGACCAGGTCGAGCGCAGCTACTCGCCGCGCGCCGACGTGACCATCGTGCGGGACCGGGCGACCGGCGTCCCGCACGTCACCGGCAGCACCCGCGGCGGCACCATGTTCGGAGCCGGCTACGCCGGCGCCGAGGACCGACTGTTCACCATCGACCTGCTGCGCCACGTCGGGCGGGGCACGCTCACCCCGTTCGCCGGAGGCGCGCCCGGCAACCGGGCGCTGGAGCAGAGCGTCTGGCGCAACTCGCCGTACACCGAGGCGGACCTGGCGGCACAGGTGGAGGCGCTGCGGCGCAAGGGCCCGCGGGGCGAGCAGCTCCACGCCGACGTGCAGGAGTACATCGCCGGCATCAACGCCTACATCGGGCACTGCATGGCGCACCGCAACTGCCCCGGCGAGTACGTGCTCACCGGGCACCTGGACGCGGTCACCAACGCCGGCGGGCCCGAGCCGTTCCGGATGACCGACCTGATCGCCATCGCGGGCGTGGTGGGCGGGCTGTTCGGCGGCGGGGGCGGCAACGAGATGCAGTCGGCGCTGGTCCGGCTGGCCGCCCGAGCCCGCTACGGCGTGGTCGAGGGTGACCGGGTCTGGACCGCCTTCCGCAGCCAGGAGAACCCGGAGACCGTGCTGACCCTGCACGACGGGCAGAGCTTCCCGTACGGTGGCGCCCCCGCGAACGCGGCCAGCGTGGTGCTGCCGGACGGCGACTCGGCCCGGGTGGAACCGGTCGGTCAGCGACGCCACCGGCGGGGCCACCGGCGCCGCCGCCGGCGGGCCGTCCGAGCTGGCCGCCGCGCTGTCCGGGCTGACCATCGGCCGGGCCAGCCGAGGCATGTCCAACGCGGCGGTGATCTCGGCCGAGCACTCCGCCACCGGCCACCCGATCGCCGTGTTCGGCCCGCAGACCGGCTACTTCTCCCCCCAGCTGCTGATGGTGCAGGAGTTGCAGGGGCCGGGGATCAGCGCGCGCGGCGCCGCCTTCGCCGGGCTCAACCTCTACGTGCTGCTGGGCCGGGGCCAGGACTACGCCTGGAGCGCCACCTCGTCGGCCCACGACACCACCGACACCTACGCGCTGCCGCTGTGCACGGTGGACGGCAGCGCACCCACCCTGGCCAGCAACCACTACCGCTACCGGGGTCGGTGCCAGCCGATGGAGGAGATCTCGCACGTCAACGCCTGGCGGCCCACCCTCGCCGACGGCACCGCCGCCGGGTCGTACCGGCTGGTCGCCCGGCGCACCGCGCTCGGCCTGGTCGCCTGGCGGGGCACCGTGGGCGGCCAGCCGCACGCCTTCACCCACCTGCGCTCCACCTACCGGCACGAGGCGGACTCGGCGATCGGCTTCCAGATGTTCAACGACCCGGCCGCGATGGGCGACGCCGCGGCGTTCCGCGAGTCGGCCGGCACCATCGGGTACGCGTTCAACTGGTTCTACGTGAACTCCACCGAGTCGGCGTACGCCAACTCGGGGCTCAACCCGGTGCGCGCGGCCGGGTCCGACCCGAACCTGCCGATGAAGGCCGATCCGGCGTACGAGTGGCGCGACTTCGACCCGGTCGCCAACACCGCCGCGTACCAGCCCCTGGCCGAGCATCCGTACTCGGTGGACCAGGACTACTACGTGAGCTGGAACAACAAGCAGGCCAAGGACTTCGGGGCCGCCGACGGCAACTTCAGCTTCGGCCCGGTGCAGCGGGCGAACCTGCTGGACCGGCCGATCCGGGCGGCGCTGGCGGACGGGCGCACCTTCGACCGGGCCACGCTGACCTCGCTGGTCGAGCGGGCCGGCCTCACCGACCTGCGCGGCGCCGAGGTGCTCGACGAGCTGATCCGGGTGCTGGAGAGCCAGCCGGTCACCGACGCCGACCTGGCCGCCGTGGTGGGCCAGCTCCGGGCCTGGCGCGCCGACGGCGCACTGCGGGTCGAGACGGCCCCCGGCAGCAAGGTGTACCGGCACGCGGACGCGATCCGGATCTTCGACGCCTGGTGGCCGCTGCTGGTCAACGGCCAGTTCAAGGCGCCCCTCGGCGCGGAGCTGTACCAGGCGCTGGTCAACGCCATGCAGATCAACGAGTCGCCGTCCGGACAGCAGCGCGGCGACGAGTCCACCCTGCCCACCTCGGCCAACGAGGCGCAGGGGCACAAGGGCTCGTCGTTCCAGTACGGCTGGTGGGGGTACGTCGACGCCGACCTGCGCGCGGTGCTGGGCGAACCGGCGCCCGGCGGATCGGACCGCCGGTACTGCGGGGGCGGCGACCTCGCCGCCTGCCGGCAGATCCTGCTGGACACGCTGCGCAGCGCCGCCGCCCGACCGGCGACCGAGGTCTATCCCGGCGACGCGACCTGCGCGGCCGGCGACCAGTGGTGCGCCGACGCCATCATGCAGTCCCCGCTGGGCGGGCTGAAGCAGCCCGTCGTCGCCTGGCAGAACCGGCCGACCTATCAGCAGGTGGTGTCATTCCCGGCCCGCCGCGGCGACGACCTGACCAACCTGGCCGCCGGCCGCCCCGTCACCGCCTCCAGCAGCCAACTCTTCCTCCCGGCCAGCCGGGCGGTGGACGGCGATCCGGGCACCCGGTGGTCGAGCGGCTGGTCGGACAACCAGTCGATCACCGTGGACCTCGGTGCGGTCCGGCCGGTGGCCCGCGCGGTGCTGCGCTGGGAGGCGGCGCACGCCCGGTCGTACCGGATCGACGTCTCCACCGACGGCGCCACCTGGCGGACGGTCTGGTCCACCACCGCCGGGGACGGCGGCACCGACAACGACCGGTTCGCCGCGACCGGCGCCCGCTACGTGCGGATGGTCGGGCTGACCCGGGCCACCTCCTACGGCTTCTCGCTCTGGGAACTGGAGGTGTACCCGCACTGAGCCGGCCGGCTCACCAGACCATCCGCAGCGCCAGCAGCACAATCAGAGCGCTGGCCAGCAGCGCGGTGACCAGCCGGCCACGGTCGGAGGCGAGCAGCCGGCCGAGCAGCGAGCCGCCGCCGGCCACCAGCAGCTGCCAGCTCGCCGAGGCGGCGAACGCCGCGGCCACGAAGGCCACCTGGCCGGCGGGCGTCCACCCACCGGACGCCTGCCGGCCGATCACCAGGGCCACGAAGTAGAC
>NZ_JAEVHN010000651.1:0-3400 GCF_016803375.1 Micromonospora sp. 4G55 | reverse complement strand
GCACGGACCGGGACGCCGACGGCGTACGGCAGGGACTGGCCGAGGCGCGGCCCTGAGCGCGGGTACGACAAAAGAAGCTCCGCCGGCGATCAGCCGGCGCCTCCTGCCGGATCTGGTCCCACTCCCGACCCGCGCCGGCGGCGACCTCCGCCCGCGCCGCGAGCCGGGTCAACCGGACTCCCAGCTCGTCGAGGCAGGAATCGACCTGCCGCTGGTCGTAGCCGGTCTCAACGACGGAGAACCTCATACTGTCGCCCCCCAGGCAGCTGGTACGTCTTTCCCCCAGTTCGATCCTGGCGGCTGCCGCTCGGCGCCGAGGATGTTCGGGAAAAATGTTCAGCAATTGAGCGTCGGCCCCGGGGGCGGGCCACCGGGTGGGTCAGGAACGCTTGGGGAGCACGACCACCCGACCGAAGAACTCGTCGATGCGGCGGACCACGTCGTTGAAGTCGTCCAGGTCGATCGGCTTGGTCACGTACGCGTTGGCCTGCAGCGTGTAGCTGCCGACGATGTCGGTGTCCGCGTTCGAGGTGGTGAGCACCACGATCGGGATGGTCCGCAGATCCTCGTCCTGCTTGACCTCGCCGAGCACCTGCCGCCCGTCCATCCGGGGCATGTTCAGGTCGAGCAGGATCACGTCCGGGCGGCGGGCCTCGGTGTGCCGACCCTCCCGGCGGAGGAACTCCATCGCCTCCTGGCCGTCGCTGACCACGTCGATGACCTTCTCGATCTCGGAGTCCTCCAGGGCCTCCTCGATCATCAGCACGTCACCCGGGTCGTCGTCCACGACGAGGATGCGGACGGGGTTCGCGGCGCCTTGGCCCATGGTGTTACCTGTCTCATCTCGGGCGATGGGGACCGCACGGTCACCCGCTGGCGGGGAAATCTAGCCGATCAGGGGGCGTCTTGCGACGCCGGGTCCGCCATGTCCGGTTGGTACGCCAACACATCCGCGAGCCCGGTGACCTGGAGCACCCGGTCCACCCGGCCGGTCGCCCCGGTCAGCCGCAGCCACCCGCCGTCGGCGGCAGCCCGATTGTCCCCCCGGACGAACGCGGCGATGCCGGTGGAGTCGCAGAAGGTCAACTCCGCGAGGTCGAGCAGCAGTTGGCGGGCGCCGTCGGCAGCCAGCCGGTCGATCGTCTCGTTGAGCTGACCGACGGTGCTCATGTCCAGCTCACCGACGAGCCGCAAGCACACACCACCACCAGCCCGCCGGCTGTGCGTGACGGTGAACGTCAACGTCGTCCCTCTCGCTCGCACCGCAGGCCGACCCTTGCAGTGGAGCAAGTATACGCAGGGTGCCCGGCACCGCCGCGATCAGCGCCGGGTGGGGTCGCCGGGCGCGGAGAGGACCAGCTCCCCCAGCGCCAGGAACCGCGCCGCCCGGGGAAAGTCGCGCAGCTGCCGATGGTAGTGGCCGAGGGTCAGCCCGACCGCGGCGGCCGGCACCCCACGGCTGGTCAGGATCTCCACCAGCCAGCCGACGAAGTCGGTGAAGAGCGAGCTGTCGTCGACGTACAGCGCCGCGGCCAGGAAATCCACGATGTACCCGAGGTCGCCGATCGTGGAGTCGAGCTGGGCGGGGGTGTAGTCACGGACCGACGGCACCCGTTCGCGCAGATCGGCCAGCGCGGAGTCGATCAGCTCACCGCGCCGCTTCACCAGGCTGGCGTACTCGTCGTCGGCGAGGTGCGGCAGCTCGGCCGGGCGAACCCGGCGCAGCGCCCGCTCGTCGGCGACCAGGTCGGCCGCGCTCGGCGCGTCCGGCGCCCAGGCGACACCGAGAGTGCGGGCCCAGCGGCCGTCGTCGCCGAAGCCGCGCCCGCCCACCACCACCGGTACGTCCGACCGGCGGCAGGCCTCGATCATCCGGTGCGCGTACGGCAGCCGCATCGGCAGCGCGCAGGCCAGGGCGACCGCGTGCGCGTCGTGCCCGGTGCAGGTACGACACCAGGTGCGCGGCGGGGACGCTCGCCCCGAGGAAGGTCACCTGCCAGCCGCGCAGCCGCAGCACCTCCGCCACCAGCCGGGGCGGCAGGGCGTGCCACTCGCCGTCCATGCAGGCCACCACCACCCGCCCCCGGGTCGGGCGCGGGTTGACGTGCGCCGCCACGGCGGCCACCACCCGCTCGCTGATGTGGGTCGCCGCGTGCTCCTGGGCGACGCTCCACTCGTTGCGCGCCCACCGCTCCCCCACCTCGGACTGCGCGGGCGCGACCAGGTCGAGCAGCACCCGCTCGGCCGGCACCCCGGCGTCGCGCAGCCGGACGGCCACGTCGATGGCGCCGTACTCGTCCGCCTCCTCCAGCGCCGCCAGGAACTCGTGGTACGCCTGCGCCGGATCGGCCTGGGTGGTGGGGGCGGGCACGAACGGGTCTCCCTCTCCTGGTCGGGCCGGCCCACCTCGGGTACGGCGTGCAGGTGCCGCGGCGCGCGGCCACCCGGGCCGGTCGCGCGCAACGCCAGCACGGCGATGTCGTCGTGGTCGCCCTGGGCCAGCCAGTCGCAGGTCACCTGCTCGACCCGCTCGGCCAGCGCCGGCGCCGGCACCCGGTGGCACCCGGTCACCGCGGTCACCAGCCGGTCCTGACCGAACTGCTCGTCGCCGCGCCGGCCGCCGCGCGCCTCGGTCACCCCGTCGCTGTAGAGCAGGCAGGTCTCGCCCGGGGCGAGCCGGACGGTCACCTCGCCGATGCGCGGGTCCGGCACCACGCCGATGAGCATGCCGCTCAGCGGCACCGTCTCGACCTCACCGCAGGCGCGCAGCACCAGCGGCGGCAGGTGTCCGCCACCGGCCATGGTCAGGGTGAGCCCGCCGTCGCGGTGCGGGCGGACGACGCCGAGCACCATGGTGGCGAACCGCCCCTGGCCGTGCGCCTGGGTGGTCTCCAGCAGCGCGTCGTTGAGCAGCTTCAGCAACCGGCCGGGGTGCGACTCGACCCGGTGCAGCGCCTGCAGGCACTGACGCAGCTGGCCGGTGAAGACGGCCGCCTCCACGCCCTTGCCGGAGACGTCGCCGAGGAAGAACACGGAGCCGCCGTCGGGGAGCCGGTGCGAGCCGTAGAAGTCACCGCCGATGCGCAGGCTCGCCTGCGCCGGCCGGTACGCCGTGCCCCACTGCACCCCGGCGACGGTCACCGGCTCGACCGGCAACAGGCTGGCCTGGAGCGTGTCGGCCACCTCGGCCTGGTCGCGGTAGAGCACCGCCGTGGTCAGCGCGGCGCCGGCCCGGGCGGCGAAGGCGCGGACCAGCTCGAGGTCGTCCTCGTTGTACCAGCGGGTGGCGCGGCGGGCGACCAGCAGCACGCCGGTCGGCGCGTCGCGGCCGGGCAGCGGGACTACCCGGGCGGCGACCTCGCGGGCCTCCAGCCCCGGCAGCCAGCCGGCCTCCACCGCC
>NZ_JAEVHN010000650.1:0-3402 GCF_016803375.1 Micromonospora sp. 4G55 | reverse complement strand
CCACCCCCGCCGCCACCAGCGCCAGCACGATCACCCCCGCGGCCAGCAGCAACGAGTGCCGGAACGCCACGCCCCAGTCCCCGCCAGTTGCCCCGAGCGAGGAGAAGAACATCGCCCCGACCGCCGCGATCCCGGCCGCCGAGCCGATCCGCTGGCCGGTCTGGAGCATCCCGGCCGCGCTGCCCGCCTGCGGCACCGGCACCTGGGAGAGGGTGAGGGTCTGGTTCGGCGTGATGACCAGTCCGCTGCCCAGCCCGGCCACCAGCAGCGGCACCGCGGTCAGCAGCGGTACGGAGTGCTGCGGCGAGCCGCGCAGCACGATCACCACCGTGCCGAGGCCGATCACCACGACGACCAGCCCGATGCCGACCAGCGGGCGGCCGAAGCGGTTGACGATCCGGCCGCCGAGCGTCGAGGCCAGCGCGGAGCCGAGGGCGAACGGCGTGATCGCCAGGCCGGCGATCAGCGCGCTGTAGCCGAGGCCGTTCTGCAGGTAGAGCGTGAAGATGAAGAAGATGGCGGTGAACCCGCCGAAGTAGACCAGCGCGATCAACGCGCCGAGGGTGTACGAGCGCAGCCGGAACAGCCGCAGGTCGAACAGGGGTGTCCGGTGGCGGGCGTACCGGCGCTCCCAGAGGCCGAAGCCGACCAGGACCGCCAGGCCGGCCGGCACGAGCGCCCACTTCCACGGGCTCTGCCACTGCTCGCGTTGCACCAGCGGCAGCAGCAGGAGCAGTACGCCGACGCCGAGCAGCAGGACGCCGACCGGGTCGAGTCGGTGCCGGTCGGGCTGCCCGGTCGGTCGGGTGGGCAGCAGCCGCCAGCCGAGCACCACCGCGAGGATGCCCACCGGCACGTTGACGAAGAACACCCAGCGCCAGCCGTGTTCCTCGCCGCCGAGCTGGATGAGCAGCCCGCCGAGCAGCGGGCCGACCGCGGTGGAGATGCCGATGGTCGCGCCGAGCAGCCCGAAGGCGCGGCCCCGTTCGGCGCCTGGGAACAGCTGCTGGATCAGGCCGGTCACCTGGGGGTTGACCACCCCGGCGGCGGCCCCCTGGAGCAGCCGGGCGGTGACCAGCCAGGCGGGCGAGGTGGCCAGCCCGGCGAGGGCGCTGGTGAGCGTGAAGAGGGCGACGCCCACCACGAAGGCGGTGCGTCGCCCGCGGGCGTCGCCGAACCGGCCGGCGGGCACCAGGATCAGCCCGAACGTCAGCGCGTACCCGGAGAGCACCCACTGCAGGTCGCTCGGGCTCGCGTGCAGCGCCCGATCCATCGACGGGACGGCCACGTTGACGATGCTGACGTCCAGCAGCGTCATGAACGCCGCGACCAGCCCGACGCCGAGGGCCTGCCAGCGGCGTCGGTCACCCGCGTCCGTCACGGCGGCCCGGCGATCAGCCATGACCGACCGCTACCCGGCGCCCCGACGGGCAAACCGATCACGCCATCTGGCGGGCACACCACCGCGGGCCGAAGTCCAGCCCGGCCATCGGGGAGTCCTCCCGGTGCAGCAGGTCCTTCTCGGTGAGCAGGTGCAACGGCTCGTGCACCTCCTCCTCCGCCATCCCCGCCTCCTGGGCGATCGAGTCGGGGTACGGCACCTGGCCGCGCGCCTCCAGCGTGGCGACCGCGTCGTACACCCGTACCTCGGCCTCCGACAGACGTACCTGCTGCATGGTGACCTCCTTGCCGTGACCCGCCCGTCGCACGAGCGGTCTGGGTACCGCGGCTTACCCGCCGGGTGACCGACAATGCCCACCCGATCGGTCGGTCGTGAGCGGCCGGCCGCGCCGGGGTGCCCTAGGGTGGAGCCCGTGATCACCTGGGATCTCGTCGTCGTCGGCGCCGGCCCCGCCGGGCTCTCCGCCGCCCACGCCGCGGCCGCCGCCGGGGTGCGCACGCTGGTGCTGGACCGGGCCGTGCACCCCCGGTACAAGACGTGCGGTGGCGGCCTGATCGGCACCTCGCTGACGGCGGTCGCCGGCCGCATCGAGGTGCCCGCGCACGACCGGGTCGACCGGGTGACCTTCACCCGGGACGGGCGACGCGCCTTCACCCGCCGGCACCGCACCCCGCTGGTGGCGATGGTCCGCCGGGACGAGTTCGACGACCGGCTGCGCGCGGCCGCGGTCGCCGCCGGGGCCGAGCTGCGCGAGGGCGTCGCGGTGCGCGGCATCGACCAGGACCCCGACGGGGTACGCGTACGGCTGGCCGACGGCCAGACCGTGCACGCCCGGACGGTGGTCGGGGCGGACGGTTCCTCGGGGGTCAGCTCCCGGCACGTGGGTGTCCGTTTCCGCCAGGTGGACCTGGGCCTGGAGCGGGAGCTGCCGGTGCCGCCGGCCGAGCAGCGGCGCTGGCGCGGCCGGCTGCTGCTCGACTGGGGACCGGTACCCGGCTCGTACGCCTGGGTGTTCCCCAAGGGGTCGAGCCTGACGGTGGGGGTGATCGCCGCCCGCGGCGAGGGGGGAGCGGACCCGCGAGTACCTGCGCCGCTTCGTCGACCGGCTCGGGCTGTCCGGGGTGGCGGCCGAGCACGACTCCGGGCACCTGACCCGCTGCCGCGCGGAGGATTCGCCGCTGCGGCACGGCCGGGTGCTGGTCGCCGGTGACGCGGCCGGCCTGCTGGAGCCGTGGAGTCGGGAGGGGATCAGCTACGCGTTGGCGCTCCGGGGCGCTCGCCGGCGCGGCGGTCGCGCCGGTGACCTGGCCGGTTACCAGCGGGACGTGGCCGAGCAGATGGTCCCGTCGATGCGGGCCGGGCAGCGGCTGCTGGAGGTGTTCGAACGCCGGCCCGACGTCTTCCACGCTCTGCTGGCGACGCCGGCCGGCTGGGGGATGTTCGTCCGGTTCTGCCAGGGCCGGGCCAGCTTCGACCAGACGCTGACCCGGGCTCCCGTCCGGGCCGGTCTGGCGCTGCTGGACCGCCTCCCGCCGGTACGGCAGCGCACACCGTCGGCCCCCGCCCAGCCGATGACCACCCGCTCCGGCTGACACCCCCGGTCAGGGCACGACGACCTGTTCGAGCACCCCCGGAGCGGTCATCCGTACCGCGCGCAGGTGTCCCCACCTCGTCGCCGGCGCCACTGGCGGCGCGCTTAACTGGGCGGGCGTCGTCGATGGGACGGCGGTGCTGGACCGGCGGCGGCACAATGCGGGCATGAGCGACCCGGAGCCCACCTCGTTCGACGACGAGGAGTACGCCTTCCTCCGCCACGTGCGTTTCGGTGAGCTGCCGCCGGCGGTCCGCCCCGACGAGCGGGTGGAGCTCACCGAGACCGATCCGCGCCGCGACCGACCCGAGTCGACCAACGACGACGAGTGGCACCTCCGGCTCGGGCCGGGCGGCTGACCGCGACCGGCGGGGCGGCCCGGACGCGAAACGGGCCGCGGGGATCGATC
>NZ_JAEVHN010000649.1:0-3404 GCF_016803375.1 Micromonospora sp. 4G55 | reverse complement strand
CGACTGACCGCTGCCAGACCCGACGTCCCCCGCACCGTTCACCGGTGCGGGGGACGTCCCCTTTTCCGGTGCGGGCGCACGGTTCTCCGGTGCCGGACTCCGACCTGGCGTCCGTCCCCAGGGAGCTTGCCCGCAGGCTTTGCGTCCGCAGCGGGTGCCCCGATACCGCCCGCCGCGCCGGGACCGGTGTCGGGCGCGGCGGACGAGCGACGCACGGCACCTTGCGGTGGCCTGCCGACGGGCGGCCCGGACCAGGAAGGAAGATGGTGGAATGCCGGAACCGTTGGACGCCGCCCTGACCGAGGTCCGGGCCCTGCTGCTCGACCCCGCGCTGACCCGCGCGGTCGCCGCCGGTCGCCGCCGTGGGCAGCGCCCCTCGGTGGTCCGCGCCGAGCTGCGCCCGGTCGCGCTCAAGGCCGGCCCCCGGCTGCAGATCTCCACCTCCGACGGTGCCCGGCCGTACACCCGCAACGTGGCTCCGGGGGCGGAGGCCGGTGCGGCGGTCGACGCGCTGCTGGCCGAGCCGTTCGGCAACTGGCACGTGGAGACCGCGGACGCCACGCTCCAGCTCCGGGTGACCAAGTCCGGCGAGGCGCAGGTGCACCGGGCCGCGGCGAGCCGCCCGGACGCCGAGCCGGGTGGCCACGACCGCGCCAAGGAGTACCTGCTCGACCCGGGCGACCCGATCTTCGCCGAGATCGGCGGCTCGGCCGCCAAGCGCCGCCAGGTCGACGCGTTCCTGCGCGCGCTCGCCGCCACGCTCCCCGACGAGCTGACCGGCCCGCTGCGGGTGGTGGACCTGGGCTGCGGCAACGCGTACCTGACCTTCGCCGCGCACCGCTACCTGACCCAGCGGGGCCTCGACGTCGAGCTGGTCGGCGTGGACGTCCGCGAGGACCAGCGGCGGCGCAACACCGAGCTGGCCGAGCGGCTCGGCTGGGCCGACCGGGTCTCCTTCGTGGCCGGCACCATCGCCGACGCGGTGGTCGAGCCCGCCCCCGACCTGGTGCTGGCGCTGCACGCCTGCGACACCGCCACCGACGAGGCGCTGGCCCGCGCGGTGCGCTGGGACGCCCGCTGGGTGCTCGCCGCCCCGTGTTGCCACCACGACATCGCCGCGCAGCTACGCGCGCACCCGGCTCCCGCGCCGTACGAGCTGCTGACCCGGCAGGGCATCCTGCGGGAACGCTTCGCCGACGTGCTCACCGACTCGCTGCGCGCCGGCCTGCTCCGGCTGCACGGCTACCGGGCCGAGGTGGTGGAGTTCGTCGACTCCCGGCACACCCCGCGCAACCTGCTGATCCGGGCCCGCCGTACCGGCACCGCGCCGACGCCGGCGCAGCGGGCCGAGTACCGGGACCTGGTCGACCAGTGGCGGATCACCCCGCGCCTGGAGACGCTGCTGACCGAGGCCGGCCCCACAGACTGAGATCGGCCGGCCCCCGACACCCGTCCGACCGCCCGAGGTCGGCGTCGGCGCGGGGCTCAGCGACGGCGGTCGCCGCCCCGGTCCCGTCCCGACCGCTCGCCCCCCGGGGCCCGGTCGAACACCGAGATCCGGTCCCGCGACGATCGCTCGTCCTCGCCCGCCGCGGTGGGGAACGGGACGACCTTGCCCGACGTCTCGGCGTTGCCGGCGGCGGCGAAGGCGTTCCAGGAGATGTCGACCAGCAGCCGCTTCAACTCGGCGTGCCGGACGGCGGCGCTGCGCTGCAACGCCAGCCGGCTGCCGAGCACCACGCCGACCAGGGTGGTGGTGATCGCGCCGGTGGCGGCCAGCACGTGCGCGCCGGTGGCCTCGTCGCCGGTCAGCACCAGCGCCAGCAGCCAGATCCAGAAGCCGAGGGCGAACACGCCGGCCTTGGCCACGAAGAACATACTGACCGCACCCGGGCGGTGCGGCACGGGAAGGACGGGGTCGGCCATGCTGCTCCTCATCGGTGCGCCGGGACTCGTCAGCGCCACGTCGCTGGTGACGCCGGCACGTCGAGCTTAGTCGATGTCTGACTATCGACGCTGGACACGGGACAGGTGCCCACCGGCGCCGAAGTCCTGTCGGCGGGACCCTTCGGGTCGATCGGTCGACTGCTCCGACGCCTTGTCGTACTACCCTGGGAGGGCGCACCGAATCTGGGCTCCGGCCGGAAAGGGAAGACCCCGCAGGAATGGGTTCCGCAGAGGTATCACCGCAGATGGCCTTCGCACGTTTCGTGCGACGCGCCATCGACGACGCCCGCGACGAGCGGGGTTGGACGGTGAGCGACCTGGCGGCGCACACCGGGGTCGGGCGCTCCACCGTCTTCCGCTGGCTCGCCGGCGACTGGCAGGACTATCCCGAGCTGGCCAAGGTGCGCGGGTTCTGCGCGGCCCTCGACCTGCCCGTCGCGGCGGCGTTCCGGGCGCTCGGGCTGCCCGACGCCGGTCCCGCGCCGCGCCGCCGGGTCGACGACTCCCCCGTCGAGGCGGACGTACGGGTCATCCTGGAGCGGCTGGCCGACCCGACCGTGCCGGCCGAGGAGAAGCACCACATCCGCGACCTGCTCCGCTACCTGGCCCGCCGGCCGGTCCGCCGAGCCGGCTGAGCGACCGGTTCCCCGGCCACCCGGCCGTCGTCGTCAGGGCACGGTGACGGTGAACTCGGCGGTGCGCACCACGCCCGCCACCTGGAAGTCCAGGTACATCCGGTAGCTGCCGGGCCCGGGGGCGGTCACCCAGAAGGTGACCGGGTCGCCCGGCGGCGTCGCGACCGGGTGCACGTGCAGGTAACCCAGGTCGCCCTCGCGGAGGGCGACCAGGTGGCCGTACGCGCCGAGGTAGCGTTCCAGCGCGGCGGGGGCGCCACCGGCGCTGACGGTGAAGCGGAGCGGGAGGGCCTTGCCGACCTCCGGAGTGCCCGCGTAGCCGACGGTGAAGCCGTCGACGGTCGTGGTGGTGGCCGGGGCGGGCAGCGGCCGAGGGGCGTAACCGCCGGGCGCGACCAGGTCCACCCCGAGGGTCGCCGCCGTCTGCCGGCCGTCGTCGGCGACCGCGGTGAAGTCGGCGTACGCCCGCCAGACGCCCGGCTGCCCCAGGGTCAGCGGCACCGACCAGGTGCCGTCGGGCGCCATCGTGGGGTGCAGGTGCCGGTAGCCGCTGAGGTCCCGGCGCACCACGACCAGGTGCATCGGCTTGTCGTGCACGACGGCGAACCGGGTGACCGGCTGCCGCCGCTCGTCGCGTACCTGGAAGCGGAACTCGCCGGCCCGGCCGACGCCGAACTCCACCGCCGACGGGGTGAGCGTGTAGCCGGCGGAGCTGACCGAGAGACCGCCCGCGCCGCTGTCGGCGGCCTGGTCGGTGCCGGCGCCGTGGTCGTGCGCGCCGGTGCCGGGGGCGTGGGTGTGGTCGGTGGTGGCCGCGGCGGC
>NZ_JAEVHN010000648.1:0-3412 GCF_016803375.1 Micromonospora sp. 4G55 | reverse complement strand
GCCGCCACCCGCGCTGCGCAACGGGGTGCCGACCTGCCCCCGGCACGGCGCCCGGCTCGGTGACGCCGGGCCGCGCCCCCGCACCGAGGTGCTGGCGGTCCGGATCGGTGGCCTGGTCCGGCGGCGGTTCGTGCTCACCGAGGAGCAGCCGGTGTTCATCGGGCGGGCGCCCGAGGCCAGCGGCGGGATCATGCTCGGCCAGTGGCTCAACGACGAGGCCCGGCGCTGGATCAGCCGCAGCCACCTGAAGCTGGAGCTGCGGGTCGGCGAGGTGATCGTGACCGACGTCAGCACCAACGGCTCCGGCATCCGTCCGCACGGGTCGATGACCGAGGCGGAACGGATCCCGCTCGCGCCCAACCAGTCCCGGGTGCTCGGCGGCGCCGACATGATCGAGCTCTACCCGGGCGTCCAGGTCGGCCGCGCCAAGGAACTGCCCACCGGCGCCCCGTTCACCCCCACCTCGGTGATGGCCGAGGCGCCCACCATGGCCATGCGCCTGCCCCGCAACTGACCGAGAAACGACGAGCGGGCGTCGGGACCGTGGTCCCGACGCCCGCTTCGCGCGTACGAGGTCAGCCGGCCAGCACGGCGGCGAGCTGGGCCACCGCGTGGTCGATCTCCTCCTCGGTGATCACCAGCGGCGGGGCCAGCCGGATGGTGGAGCCGTGGGTGTCCTTGGCCAGGACGCCCCGCTCCATCAGCCGCTCACAGGCCTGGCGGCCGCTCATCAGCGCCGGGTCGATGTCCACCCCGGCCCAGAGGCCGCGGACCCGGACGGCGACCAGACCCTTGCCGACCAGCCCCTCCAGGCCGGCGCGCAGCCGCGCGCCCAGCTCGGCGGAGCGGCGCTGGAACTCGCCGGTGGCCAGCAGCCGGACCACCTCGGTGGCGACCGCGCAGGCCAGCGGGTTGCCGCCGAAGGTCGAACCGTGCTGGCCCGGCTTCAGCACCCCCAGCACGTCGGCGTTCGCGGCGACCGCGGAGACCGGCACGATGCCGCCGCCGAGCGCCTTGCCCAGCAGGTACATGTCCGGCACGACGCCCTCGTGGTCGCAGGCGAAGGTGTGCCCGGTCCGGCCCAGGCCGGACTGGATCTCGTCGGCGATGAAGAGCACGTTGCGCTCGGTGCAGACCCGGCGGACGCCCGGCAGGTAGCCCTCCGGCGGCACCACGACGCCCTGCTCGCCCTGGATCGGCTCGAGCAGCACGGCGACGGTGTTCTCGTCGATCGCGGCGGCCAGCGCGTCCAGGTCGCCGTAGGGGACGACCGTGAAGCCCGGGGTGTACGGCCCGAAGTCGGCGCGCGCGTCCTCGTCGGTGGAGAAGCTGACGATGGTGGTCGTCCGGCCGTGGAAGTTGCCCTCGGCGACCACGATGTTGGCCTGGCCGGGGGTGACGCCCTTGACCTGGTAGCCCCACTTGCGGGCGACCTTGACGCCGGTCTCGACCGCCTCGGCGCCGGTGTTCATCGGCAGGACCAGGTCCTTGCCGCACAGCTCGGCCAGCTCCTTGCAGAAGTCGGCGAACTGGTCGTGGATGAACGCGCGGCTGGTGAGCGTCAGCTTGTCGAGCTGCTCGTGCGCGGCGCGGATCAGCGTCGGGTGCCGGTGGCCGAAGTTCAGCGCCGAGTAGCCGGCGAGGCAGTCCAGGTAACGGCGGCCGTCCACGTCGGTGAGCCAGGCGCCCTCGGCCGAGGAGATCACCACCGGCAGCGGGTGGTAGTTGTGCGCGGTGTGCTTCTCCGCGTCCCGTACGGCGGCCGGAGTCCGCAGCATGTCCTCGATCACTTGCTTGCCTTTCCCTGACGGAGTCGCAACGTGCAGCACTTCGGTCCGCCGCCGGCCTTGCGCAGCTCGGACAGGTCGATCCCGATGGTCTCGTAGCCCCGGTCGCGCAGCTTCGCGGCCAGGTCGGTGGCCTGCGCCGGCAGCACCACGTGCCGGCCGTCGCTGACCGCGTTCAGCCCCAGCACCTCGGCGTCGGCCATGGTGGCGTGCACCGCGTCCGGGAAGAGCCGGCGCAGCACCGCCTGGCTGCCGGGGGAGAACGCCTCCGGAAGGTACGCCACGGTCCGCTCGTCGAGCACGGTCAGCGCGGTGTCCAGGTGGTAGAAGCGCGGGTCGACCAGCTGCATCGTGATCACCGGGTAGCCGAAGACCTCCTGCAGCTGCGCGTGCGAGGCGTGCGCGGTGCGGAAGCCGGTGCCGGCCAGCAGGTAGTCGCCGACCAGCAGGACGTCGCCCTCGCCCTCGTTGACGTGCTTCGGGTCGTACATCTCGAAGCCGGCGGCCTCGAACCAGGCGCGGTAGGCGGGCGCCTCGTCGGCGCGCTGCGGGTCGCGGAACTGCACCGCCATGGCCTTGTGGTCGATCACCGTGCCGCCGTTGGCGGCGAAGACCATGTCCGGCAGGCCGGCGACCGGGTCGATCAGCTCGACGGAGTGGCCCAGGTCGAGGTAGGTCTGGCGCAGCTGCTCCCACTGCCGGATGGCCAGGTCGGCGTCGACCGGCGCGGTCGGGTCCATCCACGGGTTGATGGCGTAGTCGACGGCGAAGTACGTCGGCCGGCACATCAGGAAGCGCTGGCTGATGGCGTCCATCGTCATGTCCTGCTCCTGGGGGTCGGCGCGCCCGGCCACCTCGGCCGACGGGCTGGCGCCGTCCGTCAACGGTATGCGGCATCGGCCGACGACATCCACCGCCGAGACTTGCGTACGCCGACGAAACGTTGCGTCTGGCGTCACCCGGGCGGTGATCTGTTGCGTTCCCGCCCGCCACCCGCATGACGAAGGGGCCGCCAACCCCGAAACGGGAGGTGACAGCCCCTCGGACGCGCTTCGGGGGCGGCGAACCGCCGCCCCCGAAAGGATGCGTGCCCGGCTGGTGAACCACCAGACTGATCGGGCGTCGCCGGCGCACCACCGGCGAGCGGAAAGGTGCCCGTCAGAACCGGTCGACAAACTGTGAGTCGAGCCACTCCCGGAACCGGGACACCCAGTCGCCGTCGGCGGTCGGCCAGTCGAACTGGCCGGTCATCGCGACCACCCCGACCACCACCGCGGCCAGGCCCAGCAGGATGCCGATCAGCGCGTCGGTCTTGCCGGCGACGTGCCGCCGCCGGGTCGCCATCAGGCCGAGGACAGACAGCACCGCGCCGGCCGCGCCGACCGCGATGCCGTACCCGGCCAGGGTGCCGGTGAGCACGAACAGGGCACCGACCACGGAGACGATCAGGCCGAGGGTGGCCAGCAGGCTGGCCCGCGGCTTCGGGCCGGCGACCACCGGGGTCTCCCGGCGGGCCTCGTCCCGGTCCGGGACACCGTCGTGGTTCAGGTCGACGGTCCGCTCGGCGGTGGGGTCGGGGAGGGGGCGTGGCCGGCCGGGTGTCCCGGTCCGCGTCGGTGAGCCGG
>NZ_JAEVHN010000647.1:0-3424 GCF_016803375.1 Micromonospora sp. 4G55 | reverse complement strand
CGGTACGAGCAGCCCGACCGGCGCCCGCCGGCCCGGCCGCCGCCGGGTACGCGGCGCAGCGGCGTCCGGTGCGGCGCTCACGACCCGGTGGGCGGCTGGAAGCCGGCGTCGGTGAGCACGCTCCGGCCCTGCTCGGAGCGGACGTGCTCGACGAAGGCGCGGGCGGCGGTCGGGTTCGGCGCGTCCTTCAGCACCACCACCGGGTAGTCGTTGATGGCGCTGGCGGACTCGGGGAACTCGACGCCGTCCACCTTCGCGGCGGCGGACCTGACGTCGGAGCGGTAGACCAGCGCGGCGTCGACCTCGCCGAGCCTCACCTTGGACAGGGCGCCCTTGACGTCCTGCTCCAGGGTGACCGGGGTCAGCTGCACGCCCGCCGCGCCGAGCACCCTGGTGGCGGCCGCGCCGCAGGGCACCTGCTCGGCGCAGAGCGCCACCTTGACGCCCGGCCTGGTCAGGTCGGCCAACCCGGCGACCCCGGCGGGGTTGCCCTTGGGCACGGCGATGACGAGCTGGTTGCGGGCGAAGACGGTGGGGGAGCCGGTCGGCGGCCCCGGCGTCGGTGACGGTGGCCATGTTCCGCGCGGCGGCCGAGGCGAACACGTCCGCCGGGGCGCCCTGGGTGAGCTGGGTGGCCAGGGCCGAGCTGCCGGCGAAGTTGAAGGTGACCCGCACCCCCGGGTGCGCGTCCTCGAACTGCCGGCCCAGCGCGGTGAAGGACTCGGTCAGCGACGCGGCGGCGAAGACGGTCACCGTGCCGGTGACCCCGCTCGGGTCGCCGTCATCGGCGTCGCCGCCGCAGCCGGCGAGGCCGAGCGCGGCCACCAGCGGCAGGACGGCCAGCGCGGCGCGGATCCTCGTCATCCGCTGTTCCTCCCGCGCAGCGGCGCGGCCCGCTCGACCACGACCGTGGTGGACTTGATCACGGCGACCGCGACCGACCCGACCGTCAGGCCCAGCTCGTCGACCGCCTCCCGGCTCATCAGCGAGACCACCCGGAACGGCCCGGCCTGGATGTCGACCTGCGCCATCACCGTGTCCCGGACGACGGCGGTGACGATCCCGCGCAGCCGGTTGCGGGCCGAGGAGAACTCGGCGCGCCCGTCCGGCTCGGCGGCCTGGGCCCGGACGAAGCCGGCCAGCTCGACGCCGTCGACCAGCCGGTGGCCGTGCTCGTCCCGGCTCGCCGGCAGGCGTCCGGCGTCCACCCAGCGCCGCACGGTGTCGGTGCTGACGCCCAACAGCTCGGCGGCCTCGCTGATCCGGAACACGGTCACCGGGTCACCCTAGCGGCTCGCGTCTGCATGGCGGAAGCGGCGACCTGCCTCGCGCACCCGAGGGTGATGGCGGGTGGACGGCCGCATCTGCGGGGGCGGCGGTGCGCCCGGCGGGCGCCGGCGCGGACGACAGCGGTCGGCCGCCGCGGGACGCGGCGACCGACCGCCGGTGGTACGGGTCGGATCAGCTCAGGGTGAGCGCGGTGTCGTCCACCACGAAGGACGTCTGCAGCGAGCTGTCCTCCACCCCGCTGAACGAGATGGTCGCGGTGGTGCCGGCGAGCGAGGAGACGTCGAAGGTCTTCTGCACGTAGCCGGCGGCGGCGTTGACGTTGGAGTACGTGGCCAGGGTGGTGCTGCCGGCCTTGACGGTCAGCCTGTCGTACGCGGTGCTGCCCGACTCGGCGGTGTCGATGTGCAGCCAGAAGCTGAGGGTGGCGCGGCACCGGCCGGGATGCTCACCGACTGCGACAGCGTGTCGGTGTGGGTGGAGCCGTACCCGTCCATCCAGGCCTTGTAGGAACCGCCGTGCGCGGCCTGGCTGGTCGAGTTGGTGATCACGCCCGAGGAGGCGGTCCAGCTGACGTTGCCGGACTCGAAGCCGGGGTTGGCCAGCTTCTGGCCCGAGCAGCCGCCCGACGGCGGGGTGGTCGTGGTGGTCGGGGTCGGCGTCGGGCTGGTGCTGCACGTCGGGTCGGCGGTCTGGGCCGGGACGCTGACGGCGTTCCAGGCGGCCTTGACCGTGTCGAACTCGGCGCAGCTGCCCGGGTAGAGGTTCTTGGCGGCCTGCAGCGTCCAGGTGCGGTACTTCAGGTACGACGAGGACGACGTCTTGAGCAGCATCGCGTTGTACATGATCTTGATGGCCTTCTGGATGCCGAGGCCGGTCACGGTGCTGCCGTTGCAGGTCGGGCTGGTCGGCTGGCCGTTGGTCGGGCTGCTGCCCATGGCCAGCAGGTAGAACCAGTGGTTGCCGGGACCCGCCGCGGCGTGCACCTCCTGAGTCGGGATGCTGCTGGAGTAGCAGTTGGCGTCACCCACCGCCGACGGGTTGTACATGTTGCGGATCGGGCCGTTGCCGACCAGGTTGATCTTCTCGCCGACCAGGAAGTCCGGGGCGTCGTAGGTGGACGGCTCATTGGCGAACCACTCGGTGGCGGCGCCGAAGGTGTCCGCGACGAACTCCTGGGTGTTGCCGCCGGAGATGCCGCCCGGCGTCTTGTCGTCGATGCCGTGGCCGATCTCGTGGGCGACCACGTCGATCGAGCTGATCCACTGACCGGCGGTGTTCTTGCCGATCTGGACCTGGGTTCCGTCGTAGTAGGCGTTCTGGTCGTTGAGGCCGACCCGGATCGGCCAGGCGCCGCCGGTGCCGTTGGCGCCGTTACGGCCGAGCCACTGGGAGAGCATCTTGTGCTGGGTCTGCGCGGCGAACAGCGCGTCGACGCAGCCGGTCTCCCTGCTCGTGCCACTGCCGTTGCCCCACGCGTCGTCGGAGCCGGAGAACGTGGTGTTGGTGGCCGCGTCCTGGCAGCTCTGGTTGGCGACGTTCGGGTCCTTCAGCGAGTACGTGCTCCCGGACAGGGTGGTGTTGAGCGCCAGCGGGCTCGGCCCGTTGTAGTAACCGGTGCCGGTGCCGTCCATGACCCGCTCCCGGGTGCGCAGCACCTTTCCGGTGGCGGCGTCCACGTCCACGGTCAGCCGGCTCGGGCCCTCGGCCGAGGTGCCGGCGAGGGTGGTCTGCCAGGCCAGGGTGGGCGTCTCGGCGAGGTTGTAGACGACGAGGGTGGTGCCCTCGATCCCGGCGACCGTGCGCAGCTGGGCGCGGGCCGTCTTCTCCGCCGTCGCGGCGGTGAGCTTCGGGGTCGTGGCGATCTCGCCGAGTGGCCGCTGCTGGGCCACCGAGGCGTAGGTGACCTGGCCGGCGGAGTTCGTGGCCAGGACGAAGTCGCCGCCCTCCACCGGCAGGCCCTTGTAGGTGCGCTCGTACGGCACGTACTGGGTGCCCTCCGAGGAGATGACCGGCTTCTGGACGAACCCGTCGTTGGCGCCGGCGTGCAGGTACTGCGGCCGGCTGGCCACCAGCGAGCTGGCCGCGCTGGCGGCGAGCGCGCGGGCCTCGGCGGGTGCCGGGGCCGGGCTCGGGG
>NZ_JAEVHN010000646.1:0-3427 GCF_016803375.1 Micromonospora sp. 4G55 | reverse complement strand
GCTCAGGCCGGCAGGACCTTCTCGATGGCCGGCGGCGCAGCTCGGCGGAGTCGGGGTTGACGGTCGGGGCGAACCGGGCCGCGATCGTGCCGTCCGGCGCGACGAGGAACTTCTCGAAGTTCCACCGCACGTCCCCGGTGTGCCCCTCGGCGTCGGGGGTGCCGACCAGTTCCGCGTAGAGCGGGTGCCGCGCCGGGCCGTTGACGTCGACCTTCTCGGTCAGCGGGAAGGTGACCCCGTAGTTGACCTCGCAGAAGTCGCCGATCTCGTCGGCCGTGCCCGGCTCCTGCCCGGCGAACTGGTTGCACGGCACCCCGAGCACGACCAGGCCCCGGTCGGCGTACGTGGTGTAGAGCTCCTGGAGGCCGGCGTACTGCGGGGTGAGGCCGCAGCGGGAGGCCACGTTCACCACCAGCAGCGCCCGGCCCCGGTACGCGGCCAGGTCGGCCGGGCCGCCGGTCAGGGCGTCGATCTCGATGTCGAAGACGGTCATGTCGCGAGGCTACGCGTCCCGGCCGATGCGCCGCCGCGACCCACGGGGAAATCGATAAATGCACATCTTGACGAAGTGATGACAGCGTGAGTAGCGTCTCCCCATCTTCTGGAAAGTTTCCTAACTGTTGGAGGAGGTGCCACATGAACAGATCGCTCCGCCGCGCCCTCTGGGCCGGCGCCGTGGTCGCGCTGACCGTCGCCGCGGTGCCGGTGACCTCGGCGTTCGGCGCCGGTAGCGTGACCGCCACGTTCGCCAAGGCGCAGGACTGGGGGACCGGCCACGAGACCCGCGTGACCGTCGCCAACGGCTCCAGCGTCAGCGTCGACACCTGGCGTATCGAGTTCGACCTGCCGTCGGGCACCACCATCAGCAGCTTCTGGGACGCCGACGTCACCAGCAGCGGCACCCACTACGTCGCGGTCAAGAAGAGCTGGGCCGGTCCGCTCGGCCCCGGCGCCAGCTTCAGCTGGGGCTACAACGGCACGGGGGCGTACAAGGCGCCGCTGAACTGCACCGTCAACGGCGCGCCGTGCGGCGGCGGCACCCCGACCACCTCGCCGACCGTCTCGCCCACGGTCTCGCCGACCGCGTCGCCGACGAGTTCGCCCACGACCTCGCCGACCGTGTCGCCGACCGCGCCACCGCCGACGGGGGACAAGAAGGTCGTCGGCTACTTCGCCGAGTGGGGGGTCTACGGCCGCAACTATCACGTCAAGAACATCCACACCAGCGGGTCCGCGGCCAAGCTGACCCACATCCTGTACGCCTTCGGCAACACCACCGGCGGGCGCTGCACCATCGGTGACAGCTACGCCGACTACGACAAGGCGTACACGGCGGCCGACAGTGTGGACGGTGTCGCGGACACCTGGGACCAGCCACTGCGCGGCAGCTTCAACCAGCTGCGCAAGCTCAAGAAGATGTACCCGCACCTGAAGGTGATCTGGTCCTTCGGCGGGTGGACCTGGTCGGGTGGCTTCACCCAGGCCGCGCAGAACCCCGCCGCCTTCGCCGACAGCTGCTACAACCTCGTCGAGGACCCGCGCTGGGCCGACGTCTTCGACGGCATCGACGTCGACTGGGAGTACCCCAACGCCTGCGGCCTGCAGTGCGACAGCAGCGGACCGAACGCCTTCAAGAACGTGGTCGGCGCGCTGCGGTCGAAGTTCGGCTCGTCGGCCCTGGTCACCGCCGCCATCACCGCGGACGGCAGCACCGGCGGCAAGATCGACGCCACCGACTACGCCGGCGCGGCGTCGTCGCTGAACTGGCTCATGCCGATGACGTACGACTACTTCGGCGCCTTCAACCCGCAGGGCCCCACCGCCCCGCACTCGCCGCTCACCTCGTACACCGGCATCCCGCAGCAGGGCTTCTGGTCCGACGCCGCGATCCAGAAGCTCAAGGCCAAGGGCATCCCGGCCAGCAAGCTGCTGCTCGGCATCGGCTTCTACGGCCGGGGCTGGACCGGGGTCACCCAGACCGCTCCGGGCGGCACCGCCACCGGCCCCGCACCGGGCACCTACGAGCAGGGCATCGATGACTACAAGGTCCTCAAGAACACCTGCCCGGCCACCGGCACCATCGCCGGCACGGCGTACGCCAAGTGCGGCAGCAACTGGTGGAGCTACGACACCCCGTCCACCATCGGCGGCAAGATGACCTACGCGAAGAACCAGGGCCTCGGTGGCGCCTTCTTCTGGGAGCTCTCCGGTGACACCGGCAACGGCGAGCTGATCGGCGCCATCAAGGGCGGTCTCGGCTGAGCCGAGCGCCGACGCACCACCCACACGGCGGGGAGGGACACCCACGGTCCCTCCCGCCCGCGTGCGCTCACCGTCGGGCGGCCCGCTCCCGGTGCTCGCGGGGTGACATGCCGTACCGGGCGCGGAACGCCCGGCTGAAGTGGGCCCGGTCACGGAACCCGCAGCGCGCGGCCACCTCGTGCACGGGCAGGCCGCCCAGCCGGGGATCGGCCAGGTCGCGCCGGCAGCGCTCCAGGCGGCGGGCGCGGATCAGGCCGGCGACCGTGGTGCCGGTGCCCTCGAAGAGCCGGTGCAGCGACCGCAGCGACAGGTGGTGCGCCGTGGCCACCGCGGCCGGGGTCAGCTCCGGGTCGGCCAGGTGGCGCTGCACGAACGCCTCGATCCGGGTACGCAGCCCGGTGACCCGGACGTCCAGCGGCAGGGCGTGTTCGTCGTCGAGCCGGCCGGCCAGGGTGCCGGCGATCAGCGCCAGGGCGACCTGGTCGAGGTGGGCGGCGTCGGTCGGCGCGTACTGCTCGGGATGGTCGGCGACCTGTTGCAGGAAGCGGGCCAGCAGCAGCCCCATCCCGCTGCCGGCGGGCAGCTCGGCGGCGAGCAGCTCGGAGATCCGGTGCGCCGGGATCGGCAGCGCCGCGTGGGGCACCAGCGCGGTCAGCGTGCGCAGCGGGCCGGCGGCCGTACCGTCGGCCCGGTGCGACGACCCGTGCGGGCGGACGGTGTCGACGAAGCCGAAGCCGGACGGGACGAGTGGCGCCTGCCGCCGCTGCTGGGACACTGCGCCGTGCCCGGACAGCGGCAGGGCGAGCTGGTACAGCTCCGGATCCGTGCTGCGGATCATCCGGCGCGTCCGGTGCAGCTCCAGCGAGGGGTAGTGCCACACACCGAGCCGGACCACGCCCAGGTCGACCACCCGCGCGGAGGCGGTGAAGTCGGCGGCGTGGTCACTGCTGATCCGGGCCGGCACCGACTCCCGGGCGACCAGGTCCTGCCAGAAGTCGAACCGCTCGGCCGGTGGCAGCCACGCGGTGTCGACCGACGCCACGGGAAGGATGGGCGGTCACCTCCTGTCAGGCGACGCGCCCGGGCGCGTCGGCCCCCGCAGACTAGCCAGCCCCGTCGGGTGCGCGACGCGGCGGTGCCCCCGCAGGCGCGCCGGCCCCGCTGG
>NZ_JAEVHN010000645.1:0-3438 GCF_016803375.1 Micromonospora sp. 4G55 | reverse complement strand
GAGCCGCACCCGCTGCCCGGGGCGGTCGGATGGCGTGCCGGATCCCGCCCTTTTCGGGATGTCGGCCGCCGGGCCCGCGTGCGGGTAGATGGCCCGCCGGTTGGCCGGTAAGCAGTCGGGCCGACCTCGGTAGGTGGGCCGAGGCTATCGATGCGGCGCGGCAATTGTGGACCGTGAAACCTCTGCGTCGGCAAACACATCCGCGAGGCCCGAATGTCGGAACTGGACAGTGATCGGGGTCGGCGCGATCGTCCGCTCCGGAGCAGCCCTTCCGCCGACGCCTGCCCGCCGACCGGCCGGCGACGCGGCCCGATCGGTGCGCCGTCCACCGGCTGCCGGACGGCGATCAGGTCAGCGTGCCGGCGCGGCCACCACCAGGTCGGTCAGGTCGGCGCGGGTCCAGTGCCCGGCCACGCCGGGGCGGTCGGCCAGGTAGGCGACGGTTTGCGCGACCGACCAGCCGTGCGCCGCCCGCAGCCCGGCCGCGATCATCCCCAGGTAGACCGGCGCCGGCGCGGTCCACGCCACCTCGCCCGCGCGCCACGGCGCGGTGAAGGTCAGCATCGGCACCCCGTCGCGCACGCCGACCCGCAGCAGCGTCTCGTACCGGCCGGGGCCGAGGGTGGCCCGCCCGGCCTCGACGGCCACGGCGATCAGGTCGAGGTCGGCGCCGGGCGGGCGGTACATCTCCTGCGCGGCGATGTCGGCGAACTGCCCGGCGGTGAGCAGGTAGCCGCGCGCCGCCGCCGTGCCCGGCAGCTCGGGGTCGTAGAACGCCATCCCGCCCGTCCAGGCCCGGGACTCCCCGGCGAAGTAGACGCCGCCGGGGACCAGCACCGCTTCCGTCCGGCGCGGTGGCCGGCAGTCCCGACACCCGGGGTACGACCGCAGCCCGCCGGGTGGCCGGCCGCCGGAGAGGTACCAGCCGAGTCGCGCCGGATCCATGTTCGACCCGTACGCGACGTACCAGATGAGCCGCACCCGCGAAGGTCAGTAGCCGCAGGTCTGACCGGCGGCGTGGCTGACCTGCACGGTGTGGGTGACGCAGCCGCCGTCGTCCACCGCGTGCAGCAGGAAGGCGGTCGGCTCGTCGACCCAGCCGATCTCGTCGTCGGCGTTCATGGTCAGCGACGCTTGTCGCCAGGTGCTCGGCGCGACGGTCAGCACGGTGCCGGCGTACGCGGTGGTCACCGGGCGGTGCAGGTGGCCGGCGGCGACGCGTACCACGTGGGGGTGTCGGCGGACGACCTCGGCGAGCGCGTCACCGTCGGCGAGCCGGACGGCGTCGGCGGCCGGGACGCCGACAGCGACCGGCGGGTGGTGCAGGCAGACCAGGGCGGGCACGTCGGGGCGGCCGGCCAGCACCCCGTCGAGCCAGCCGAGCTGGTCCTCGCCGAGCCGGCCGCCGCCCTCCCCCGGGGTCAGCGAGTCCAGCACCACGACGGTCACGTCGGGATGGTCGACGTGGTAGTACGCGGAGAAGCCACCGCCCAGGTACGGGGTGCCGCCGAAGGCGTCCAGCAGCGACTCCCGGTCGTCGTGGTTGCCGGCGACCAGGTGCACCGGCAGGGGGTACCGCCCCATCACCTCACGCAGCGTCGCGTACTCGTCGGGGCGACCCTGGTCCACCAGGTCCCCGGTGATCACCACGCAGTCCGGGCGGGGGCGCAGCGCCAGCACCCGGCCGAGCGCGCGGTGCAAACCGGCGGCGGGCACGGCGCCGAGCACGCCGGTGGTCAGGTGTGGGTCACTCAGCTGGGCGATGAGCATGGCTCCTCCACTGGGACCGGGACCTTCACGCTAACCCGGCGAGCCGTCGCGGGCGGGCCCGTCGCGCAGCCCACAGGCCGTGTCCACAGCCTGTGGATGGCACATGTGTACGAACAACAGATGATCTTTCGCGTGGCGGACCGCCGGCGGCTGAGTACGCTTGATCGCAGCCCCGGCACCGGCCGGGCCCGCCCCCACCTGGAAGAACGTGGATCACGAGCGAGTCGTCCGCGACGTCACGGTCCGCCTGCCGATGGCGTCGACCGCCGTCGAGGCGTGCCAGTGGACCGTGACCGCGCTCGCCCGGTACGCCCCCGCGACGATCTCCGTGCTGCTCCAGGTCCACGACCGGCTGCGCTGCGTCGCCGCCACCGGATCATGGCAGGTCTTCTCCACCGTGCCGCCGAAGTCCGGCATCGTCGGCCGGGTCTACGCCTCCGGCGAGGGGGCCACAGTGCCCGACGTCACCGCCGACCCGGACTACCTCCCGCTACGCCCGGACGTGACCGCCGAAATCTGCGTACCGGTGCTCGACCCGGCGGGCCGCCCGATCGGGGTGCTCGACCTGCAGTGGAGCGGGCCGGCCGAGCTGGGGCGGTGGCGGCAGACCGCGGAACGGCTGGCCGGCCGGCTGGGCGCGCGGATCGTGGCCCTCGGCGGGCCGCCGGCCGAGAGCCGCAGCGAGAAGCTGCTGCGCCACGCCACCGCGTTCACCGCCGCCCCGACCGGTCCGGACCTGATGGCCGCGGCCCTCACCGCGGCGCGGGACGTCTCCACCCTCTCCTGCGCCGTGCTGGTGCTCGCCGGCCGGGGCGGCCCCCCGCCTCGGCGACCCGACCGGCGCACTCGGCGAGTTGGAGTCGCGCATCCGGGCCGAGCTGACCGAGGCCGGGGCCGGGCCGCTCAGCCGGATGGTGGCCCGGGCCCACCGGCACGGCACCGCGTACACGCTGGGCGAGGCGGGTCATCCGCCCACGGACGAGTACACCCCGCTGGCCCGGGCCGGGGTACGCACCCTCGTGTCGGTGCCGGTCGGCCAGCCCGACGCCGGAGGCGTGCTGCTGGTCGCCGACGAGCGGTTGCTGCGACCCGACCCGACCACGGTCAACCTGATCGAGCTGCTGGCCGGGCAGGCCTGGGGTGCGCTGGACCGGCTCCGTACGCTGGCCCGGCTCCGCGAGCAGGCCAGCTCCGACCCGCTCACCGGGCTCCGGCACACCGGGCCGTTCGGCCAGCGGATCAGGGCGGCCACGCCGGGTCGTACCGCCCTGCTCGCCATCGACGTGGACGGGTTCAAGACGGTCAACGACACGTACGGCCACCAGGCCGGCGACCGGCTCCTGGTCGGACTGGCCCGGGCGCTGGAGGGGGCGCTGCGCCAGGGCGACGAGCTGTACCGGGTCGGTGGCGACGAGTTCGTCGCGGTGATCGAGGTGAGCCGCCCCGAGGAGGCGGTCCGGATCGCCGAGCGGCTGACCGAGGCGGCCCGACGTACCGGGCGCACCATCAGCGTCGGGGTGGCCCTCCCCCAGGCCGGCGAGTCCCCGGAACTCACCCTCCGCCGCGCCGACCAGGCCCTCTACGCGGTCAAACGCCACGGCCGCGACGGCGTCCGCCTGGCCGCCGCCTGACCCACCCCCAGCGACTCGCCCGCCGCACCCCCACCGA